>CANDMD010000091.1 GCA_947385725.1 uncultured Lachnospiraceae bacterium
GTGTGCTCTTCCGATCTCAACCCACAAGGCTGTCGGATTTCTGTCTCGGTTCTGTGCGGAGAAGTCGGTATAATGGTCGAGGTTACAGACGATGGTGCGGGGGTATCAGCTGAAAGGCTGAAGGAGCTGACCGCAGACCACCGCCGCTTGGAGAGTACGGATGAAAAGCTGAACCTGCGGCATGGGTTAGGTGTTTTGCTGGTCTGGCAGATTGTGGAGGCTCACAAGGGAACCATGACTATGGAGAGCGCACCGCAGAAGGGATTTAGCACTGTGCTGGCATTTCAGGTATAAATCATATATCACTGCCTATGTGCGCTGCATTTCAAAAGTCCAGTTTATCCGGCAGTTATCCATGATAAATTAAAATTTTCAGGAGAGGAGGAAACAGCTATGCCCGGAAAATTTGATTACTTTTGGATTACGATGGAGCTGTGCGATTGGAGAGACGAATGGAACGATGACAAAGTTCTCCGTCCAGTAATCCGGTACCTATCGAAACAGGATGATCAGATCATTTTTGCATTCGACGATCTTATGGCGGAGTTGCTGTATGGCCTGGACACGAAAAAGCTGGCGGCGCAATGCGAGAAGGTTGACCCGCTTATGTGTGACGACACATTTTTGAATTCCAGGTGCGCCGCTTTGATCAACGGGCCGGATTTCTATGAGAAGGTCAAGCGGGGAGACTGGACGCTGGCGGAGGATTACTCCGGTAGTATAAGATGAAAATTGTATTTTCCTGAAGTAAGTGTTATTATCAGTTTGTCAGGTTGCCAAAGATGCGTTTCGGAAAGGAGCGGAAATATGTATACGGAAAGTGATCTTGTCAGGATCGCAAAGCGGGAAAATAATAAAAAGAGGAATTATCTGGTGGTAGATCCCCTTCAGGGAAAGCATATACCGGTTTCCCCCGGAAAAGCCCTGCAAATGTTCTCCGATCTGGCAAAGCTTCTTGGGGAATATCAGGGTGAGAGACTTCTGATCATAGGCTTTGCGGAGACTGCCACGGCTATCGGGGCGCAGATTGCCATAGAACTGGGCGCGTATTATATCCAGACCACAAGGGAGAACATTCCCGGTGTGAGTTATCTCTTCTTTTCGGAGGAGCACAGTCATGCCACCGAGCAGAAGCTGGTGAAGGACGATCTGGACAGAATTATGGGAGGGATCGACAGGATTGTTTTTGCGGAAGATGAAGTCACCACAGGGAAAACCATATGGAATCTCATTACGGTTCTGGAACAGCATTATGACGGGAAGCTCCGTTTCTCAGTGGCGTCACTGTTAAACGGAATGTCCGGGGATGCAGTGAAAATATTTGCGGACAAAGGGATAGGGCTTCATTATCTGTTAAAGATCCGGCATGACGGGTATCCGGAGGCAGCTGATCAGGCGAAAGCAGACGGGGTCTGCCATCAGCAGAACCTGTCAAAGGCAGAGTACACAGCGCGCTGTGACATAGAAGGACGGATGGACACCCGGAGGCTTACGGATGCGAAGCAGTATGAAAATGCCTGCGGGAGACTTTACGAAGAAATAAAAGAGCGGATTTCCCTGGAGGGGTGCAGGAAGCTTCTGATACTTGGAACGGAAGAATTTATGTTTCCCGGGCTTATCGTGGGGAAACGTCTGGAAGAGAGCGGATATTCTGTGAAATTCCATGCCACTACCCGCAGTCCCATTGCAGCGGGCAGCAGCGCGGAATATCCCCTGCACGAAAGATATGCGTTATACAGCCTGTACGAAGAGGACAGAATGATCTATGTATACGATATAGAAGATTATGATGCAGTGATCGTGCTGACGGACGCACAGGGTGACGGGCAGGAGGGACACAGGGGAGAATTGTCCCTTTTGAATGCCATCCGGGAGAGAAATAATATCGTATATCTCATAAGATGGAAAGTGTGAACGGACTTGCACCAATTGTTTGTGCCGCCGGAGGCGGCATGGCGGGATGTTTACACACTCTCTTGAGCAGCGCGGAAATGAGGTTTAAAATGAGAAGTTCGTATCTGACAGAAGATGTCATATTATTGTTAAAGGATATCACAGGGCTGGTACAGCCCCAGTCCACAGAGGAACGGGAGAGGCTGATACAGTCGGGCAGACATTACAGTGAGATGCTGCCTGTGGAATACGTTCCCACAGAAAAATATATGGAGGTGTACAGGGAGGCTCTGGGCAGGTATGCAAAGCAGGTGGCGGATGCAGTCGGCGTGCTTTCCGATAAGATCATTGCAGCCCGCGGAAAGGATACGGTACTGGTTTCCCTGGCCAGGGCGGGCACTCCCATCGGTATTCTCATCAGACGGTTTATCCGGTTGAAATATAAAACAGACCTGCCCCATTATTCTATTTCCATCATCAGGGGACGGGGGATCGATGGCAATGCCATGAGGTATCTGCTGGAAAGATATCGGCCGGAACAGCTTCTCTTTGTGGACGGATGGATCGGAAAAGGCGCCATACTGGGTGAACTGGAAAAGGATCTTGCGGCTTATCCGGGGGTAAGCCCCGAAATTGCCGTTTTGGCTGATCCCGCCGACATGACAGAGTTGTGTGGAACCCATGAAGATATCCTGATACCAAGCTCCTGTCTGAACAGCACCGTATCCGGTCTGGTCAGCAGGACATTCCTGAGGGAGGACATTATCGGGGAAAAGGATTTTCACGGCGCCGTTTATTATGGGGAATTGAAGGATGCGGATCTCTCTTATGAATTTATAGAAGCGATTGAGAAGCATTTTGCGGTGGATACAGCAGATATAACGGATGCGACAGAGAATCTGTCCACGTATAGGGAGACCAGGAATCCCGGGAAGAAGGGAAATACGGCAACCGGAAATCCTGGGCTGAAGGGGGATAGGGAGGCTGGGAATCCCAGGCCAAGGGAGAAAGGGATTGAAGAAGTCAGAAGGATTGCGGCTTCTTATGGGATAGAAGATATCAATTTTGTGAAACCGGGTATCGGGGAAACCACCAGGGTCCTGCTCCGGCGGGTTCCCTGGAAGGTGCTGATAGACGGGCGGTATCGGGAGGATCCGGAGCTGGGTCACGTGATCAGGCTGGCGGAGGAAAAGCAGGTGCCGGTGGAATCCTGCCCGTTGACCCATTACAAGTGCTGCGGCATTATCAAGAAGATCGCTGATGCGTAGAGAGAGGTAGATTATGATCCGTGTATGGTTTAACCATTGGTTCAGCACGTCCTATAGGCTGATCGAATTAATGAAGGAAAATGAGGGGGAACAGGTCTGGGTTGTGGGAACCAACAAACAGCCCAATTCCGTGATACGGAACGTGTGCGACGAATGGTACGGGGAACCTGTCACGGACGGCGATGCGTATGTGGATGATTGCCTTCGGTTCTGTCGGGAACACAGGATCGATGTGTTTGTGCCCAGGAGAAAGATGCTGGACATCAGCAGGAACATGGACAGATTCCGTGAGATCGGCGTCAGGGTGATGGCGGAGGAATATTCCAGGCTGGAGCTTCTGGCGGACAAGGCCCGTACCTACGATCTGTTCCGGGCAGAGGAAGGGCTTGCCATTCCCGAATACCGCATTGTGGGAACGGCGGAGGAGTTCCGGCGGGCTTATGGGGAAATAAAGTCACAAAACAGCCAGGTATGTGTGAAATTTGTACTGGATGAAGGCGGCATGAGTTTCCGCAAGATTTCCGAGGAGGGAGATCCCCGTCATATGCTGAAGGTATATGCAGGAAATTCGGTTCCCTTTGAACGGTATCTGGAATGGCTCAGGGCAATAGAGCCCTTTGACCCCCTGATGGTGATGCCTTATCTGCCCGGAAAGGAGATCAGTGTGGACTGCCTGGATACTCCCTCAGGCCTGATAGCGGTTCCCAGGTATAAAGGTTCCGCGAGACATGAGGAGATTATCTATGAGGAACGGATCCTGGGGATGGTAAACCGTATCATGGATAGAGCCGGACTGGAATTCCCCTGCAATATCCAGTTTAAGATGAAGGAGGACATGCCGTATCTGCTGGAGATTAACACAAGAATGTCCGGAGGGCTCCAGATGAGTTGTCTGGCCACAGGCGTTAACATTCCCAATATCGCCCTGAATAAACTGCTGGGGAAAGAGGTTCCCTGGCACTTTGAGAGGGAAAATAAGATCGTCTCTTACATTGAGTTGCCTCAGATCGTCAGGGATGGCTCTCCCACACCATAGACCTCTGCCAGATACAGGATCCGTCTCGCCCAGTTGAGATGGGTCTTGTATTCATTCATGCGCACGCCTTCCTGATTCCCGGATACGAGAGAGCCGGAGTCTTTGTCCCAGCCCAGGATACTTTTTGCGTCATTATAGTTGGATGCGGAGATCCGGTAACAGGCGTTTACCACGTCGATCTGCTTGGGATGTATCACGGTCTTGCCTGTAAAACCACACAGCTTATCGTCCTGGATCTCAGCAATCAGACCCGTTTTCCAGTCGTCGCCCCCATAATATTCCCACACGGGCGCGGAGATCACATAGTCCGTCCCGTAGACAGTCACTATATCTGTGAACAGGGAGGATACGGGTTTGATATTGTGAATGGACTCATTTGGATTCCGCCGGAATCCAAAGATATGGCACAGGTCGTTGCCGCCCACGCGGATGTTCAGGACAAGCTCCTCGACCGGACGGAGAGTGTCTTTCAGGGAATATAAAACCTCATACCGGGTGCGCAGGTCGATCATGTCAGAACTTTCATAGATCGGCATGACATAAAACCTGTGGTCACCGGATTCATTGACCTCTATCAGTTTGTGGAGATAATCTCCGGCGTTTCCGGGAGAAAATTTGGGTATGATAAAGCCTGTTACCACGCCGGAACATTCCTTCAACGACGATACCAGCATGGTAATCTGTTCAGGATGGCGCACGCGGATAAAAATCCTGGGTAGAAAAAAGTCACTGTCCTGATGCGCCCTGTAGATATCCCGCAGGGATTGCAGTAATGTCTGCTCTGCCTCCGCCACAAAATTGTCATTTATGGTGTCCTCCAGACAGAGAGCCAGGGAAAAATGAGTGCCGAATTTCTCCTGGATGATCGCTTGGGCAATGGTTGATTTATTGGCGGGACAGTAGAGCAGGGGTCCCACGCTGTAATAGATGATCTGATCTTTCAAGTCTGTTATCCTTTCTGGCATAATTCCAGTAATCTTTCTGACATTTCATCTGAAAAAAGCCTGTTTCCGGGCATTTCCTCCAGGAAAAATTCCAAAGGGGAATTTGTTGGAAAATTTATGGAAGTATCCAAGGGAAAGTCCAGGGAGGCATCCGAGGAAAAATCCAGGGAAAATTCCTGTCGGAAACCGTGGGGTGCGATGCCTATATCTGCCGCCCGAAGCATGGAAATATCGAACCGGCTGTCTCCTGCGGCAATGACCCTGTCTGCAGGCAGGTATTTTCGAAACCGTTCCACGGCGGTTCCCTTGCTGAGTTTCCTGGGAACTACGTATACCTTCTCCTTGTTGTGAAAGACATCTGCCGTATCGGTATCCAGGGTTTCCTGGAGTTCCATGACGACATTTTCCGGTTCCCTGCATTTTGTGAAAAGGAACAAATCTTCAATAAAGCGAAGTTCAAATTTCCTGCGACTGTCCCTTTCCAGAAAATGCCGTGCCCTGTCAAGCGCAGGCAGGCTCTCCCGGATCAGCTGCAGGGAGACCTGGTACCAGGCAGATTCCTTTTCCCCGTTTACCAGCAGGATCCCCCCGTTACAGACCAGGGCATAGGGAAGACTGCCGATTCTAAGGTCGATCCTCCTGTACTGCTCTATGGATCTCGTGGAGGTGGGGACAATGAGGAGTTTTTCCTTTAACTTCTTCAGGTTTTCGTAAGTCGTTCCGGTGAGGAAAGATACCTCCCTGTTCTGGTAGGTCTCAACGTTTATCCTGTCATTCCCGATATCATGCTTATAGGAATAGATCAGGGTATTATCCAGATCAACATGCAATACTGTCATTCTCAATTCCTTTGGAATACCATTTCAATACCGTTTACGGACACAATTCAGCGGAATCATTATATCACCGGAATTGCTCTATGACAAGACACGGGTTGGCTGAACTGTTGATAAAAATCATAGCGCGATTCGTATGTATGTGATATAATGACCTTATTCAAGGCAATCAACGGCCGGATGGCCATCCATCGTAAATTGCTCCGCAATTTATGATATAATGAGCGTTAGCGAGAAGAATGTGCTTGCACATTCGGCGAGCGGCGAATGACGATCATGAATCGAAGATTCATGATATACACTCAAGAATCCGGCCGCTGCGCGTCTGCCGCGCTTTGCGCGCAAAGATTCTTTCGTTATTTATTTCATTTGCCGAGGTGGAGTATGGGGTATACTTACATAGAGAAAAGGTATAATGTAATGGGACTGGCTTCTATAGAAGCCTTTGCCGGTGTCAAGGGCGGAATGAACGGGAATTGCAAGGATGTCTATTTTCTCAGGGTCACAGGCGCCAATCAGACTTTTTCCAGGGATGTTGCATACATGGATGAAACCCAGACAGACAGGATGCTGAGGGGACAGGGAATTTATAACAGGGTGGGGGTATTTCCCAAGAATATTGCTGCAGATCTGGCAGCCCGGTATATGGGATGTTACCAGAACTGGCTGAATGCGGGCAGGGAAAGACTTTTTACCATAAAGCTGGATGAGAAGTCCGGCGTTGGGGAACTTCTCGGCAATTCCTGTAAGAAAGTATTGGAGACTTACCATGCCTGCAACGCAAATCTCAATGAATCCATTGAAAAGAACTTTGTGGTAAAAATGTTATATTGGCTGGATGAACTGGCGTATGAGTACCTGAGGGAATGGAATCCGAAGCAGTCGATGAAATTTGTGGCACAGGGCATCACAAAGGAGCAGGAGTACTTTTTCTGTTATTTCCTGACCTTGCTGGGCATAGATGTTCTGCTGTTGCAGAATGAAACGGACATTGATGAAAGGATAGAAGCGCTTCACCTTTCCGGACAGATTACCCTGGGGGAAAAGAAAGCGGTCACTTTGGAGACCTATGACAGTGGAAAATATGAAATCCAAAAGAAAAGTACCGGCACTATTTCCCAGGGAGGTGGGCAGATCCGGACAGAGACGGTCAACCAGAGACCGCGGGTGGTGATTCCGCCGGGCAGGCATGGTTCGGCCGGAAGCGCCGGCCAGAACGCAGGGGGCGGAACGGTCAGGAACGCCGGCCAGAACGCAGGAGGCGGGGCAGCCGGAAACGCCGGCCAGAACGCAGGAGGCGGAACGGTCAGGAACACCGGCCAGAACGCAGGGGGCGGAACGGTCAGGAATGCCGGCCAGAACGCAGGGGGCGGGACAGCCGGAAACGCCGGATGGAATACAGGAGGCGGAGCGGTCAGAAATGCCGGACAGAATACAGGCGCAGCGGGTCGGTCGGCCCGGGAGTTGGATTTTGAGGAATTGGCCTTAAGGGCTTCTTCCGTGGTCATGATAGCCATACATGACGACAGGGGTGATATTGTAGGAACCGGATCAGGAATCATGATCGGAAGGGACGGATATATTCTCACCAATAACCATGTGGCCAGGGGCGGCAGATATTATTCCGTAAGGATTGAGAATGATGAGGGCATATACAAGACAGATGAGGTCATCAAATACAACTCCGTTCTGGATCTGGCAGTGATCCGCATAGACCGGAAGCTGCAGCCTCTGCCGGTCTACCGGGGCAGTAAACCTCTGGTGCGGGGACAGAAGGTAGTGGCCATCGGCAGTCCCCTTGGATTGTTCAACTCCGTCTCTGACGGCATTATATCAGGATTCCGGAGAATAAATGATGTGGATATGATCCAGTTCACCGCGCCCACTTCCCACGGGAGTTCCGGAGGAGCCGTGCTGAACATGTGCGGGGAAGTGATCGGGGTCAGCACAGCCGGAATCGATGAGGGACAGAATCTCAACCTGGCTGTGGGATACGAATTTATCAATACTTTTATCAAAGGATTTCAATCATAAGATCTAAAGACATAAGATCTAAAGACATAAGATCTAAAGACATAAGATCTAAAGACATAAGATTTGAAAACATAAGATCTGGAATCAAAAGACCTGAAAACATAAGATCTAAAAATTAATCTACGAATGGAGAGAACAAAAATGAAAGATCCGCAGAAAAAATTAAAAATATCCTTTAACTCACCTGTGATCCTGTCTTTTACGATCCTGTGTGCGGTCACCCTCCTGCTGGACTGGCTCACCAAGGGTTATACCAATGAACATTTCTTCAGCGTTTACCGGTCCTCCTGGACAAGCCCGCTTACCTATGTGAGGCTGTTCGGGCATATTGTAGGGCATGCCAACCTGGATCACTTTGTGGGAAATATCATGCTGATCCTGGTGATAGGCCCCATGCTGGAGGAGAAGTATGGCTCCTCCAATATCCTGTTTGTGATCCTGGCTACGGCGCTGGCAACAGGGATCGCCCATCTGATATTCGTACCGGGATATGCACTGTTGGGAGCCAGCGGTGTGGTCTTTGCCTTTATCATGCTCTCTTCCTTCACCAGCCTTAAGGAAAAGCAGATTCCCCTGACCTTTATACTGGTGGCGGTATTGTATATTGGGGAGCAGGTATACCAGGGTCTGTTCGTGGAGAGCAATATCTCTAATCTGGCTCATATACTGGGAGGACTCATGGGATCGGGATTAGGACTCATCATGCATAAGAATAAGATGAACCGATATTAAATGAAAGTGACCGCCGGATGAAAAGATCGGGAGGGCGGTGACGGAACTGGGATAGTATATGTTTGAACAAAAGGCACTTGACAGTTTGGATGATTTTTTTTTGGAATACGGGAAGCGCCGGCAGCAGGGAATCTATTTTTACAGGATCAACGGGTATAATGATGCTGTCGGGAAATTTCTGGTACGCTATTATGAGGAAGCCCGAAGGACGGGCGTGATAATAGAGGGCAAGATTCCCAATCCGAATGAGAAAAACCTGGCATACTATGAAGAGATCATGGGAATGCAGTTTCAGCTCAGCATGGGATTTCTGCTTACCAGTCTGCAGAAATGGCTTCCGAGGATGAAGGATTATCAGCGGAAGAATGTGGCGGAATCCTTATATGACACCCTGAATGATATGCGCAGGGAAGGTAAAAATGATCATATGCTGCGCAACGCTTATATTAAATTTATGTGCTGGCTGTACTATAAGTTTGAGCGGATTGTGAATCAGCTGGGTGAAAGCCGGATTCCCAAAATATTGTATGAGGGCACAATCAGCAATTACGAACTGAAACTACTGTGTATCCTCTCCGGGGCGGGCTGCGATATCGTACTCCTGCAGTATCAGGGAGACGGAAGCTACAGTGCGTTGGATCGGGATTCCCGTTTCTCCCGGAAGCTGGAACTGCCCGGCATGGGCGAATTTCCCCAGGGATTCAGTGTCAGGGCGCTGCGGAAAGAACTGGAAGACAAAGTCAACGCGGAGCGGCTCTACGGCACGCCGCCCAGGCTACAGAATTGCACCAATGCCTGGATTGAGGGCAAGGGGCTGGCAGATGTACAAAAGCCGGTACAGGAAAGGGGTCAGGACGACAGGTTTTTCTATAACTGCTTTTTGCGGATGGAGGGCGTGGAGGATAAGCTGACTTATCTCAACGAACTGTACCGCTTTCAGATGGAGATCACCGGAGCAGGCAGAAACCTGGTCATTGTGGAATCGGAGCTGCCGCCGCCGTCCAATGAGGAGATCGGCGCGATCAGGAGAAATCAGTATAAGGATGTGAATCGGCTGATCGGCGACCTGACCGCGAATATCATATATGCGTCTGATATGGAACTTCAGAGAATCCTGCGCAGGGCATTTACCGATGTGGTGCTGGAAGAGGCAAAAAATGTGGAAAACCACCTGAACAGGCTGACCAACAGGACGATCTATCTGCTGTGCTGGCTGAAACGCTATCAGGACGCTTTATTTAAAAAGTGGGAAAGTCCCCGGGTAGAGTGTTTTATTTACCTGGGCGGTTGTAAGAATGAGAATGAGGCTTACTTCCTCCGGTTTCTGAGCAGACTGCCGGTGGACGTGGTGATACTGGCGCCGGATCTGAACCGGAAATGCTGTCTGCAGGCGGATAATTTATACGAATTGCATTACGGGGAGTCTTTGCAGGTCAGGAAGTTCCCCAGGGAGAGCGCGGACCTGCAGCTGTCCACTGCCGCCTATCACGCGGAGAGGGAACTGGATACCCTGATGTACCAGGACACTGGAATGTACCGCAACCAGCAGTATCAGAAGGGAATCTCCGCCACCCTGCAGTCCATCTATGAGGAGATCGGTATCCTGTGGGATCAGGAGTTAAAATACAGGCCGAATTTTGAAGTAAAGGATTCCGTGGTGACAATGCCTGTGATCTATGCGAAGGTGTCCGGAGTAAAGGAAGGTCTTGTGCAGCCTTACTGGGTGGGGATCAAGAAACTGCTGACGCCGGATACACTGCTGATCAAGGGAGCGCCCTATCTGCGGTCGGAGGATCCCAATCCGGTCAGGGCTTATGCCACAGGCTTCCTGAAAAACGGAAAGCTGCAGCGGGCGAAGATACAGGCGCATTCCTGTTATACTTACGGTGTCCTGCGGGAGGAGGTACAGGAACATATCCTGGACAAGCTCCAGCTGTTGCTGGATCGGAAGCTGATCAGGGGAATTTACGAGAACGGTACGGAATATACCGTCATCGCGACTGTGCTGAACCTGAACAAAGATATCCTGCGGATGCTGCAGAAGTTCGATTTTACCAAAAAGAATCCCAAGGTGGTATACATTAACACTTCGGAGGCAGTACTGACTCTGGAGGACAGTATATTGACGGCCTTCCTGAATCTGGCAGGGTTTGACGTGGTTTTCTATGTGCCTACCGGATATCAGTGTGTGGAGAGGTATTTTAACAGTAAAGGTATGGAAGAGCATCAGATCGGCGAGTATGTCTATGACCTGGCAGTGCCCGATTTTGATACGATTTCTATAAAACCGCGCCGATCCTGGCGTGAAATGATATTCAAGAGAGGAGACTAAAAATGGGATTGGATTTCACGAAAACGGCACAATCGCCGGGAGTGACAACGGTGCCGGATACGAAAAACGAAGTGATGGTGGTGGAAAACTACGATATCGTGGCGGACAGGGAACAGATGAATGCGCAGCTCACAAATTCGGCGGAGGTGGATGCGCTGGTCAGCACTATCGAGATCGATAACCTGGAGACCATAGTGTCCTTTGGCGCGGAAGCTGCGGAGGGCATTTCCAGGGCGTCCGACGTGGTATTGAACAGCATGGACATGACCCAGCTGGATGAATCCAGCGAGATGCTGAACACTCTGGCTAAGATCATGGAGAAGTTTGATATCGACGAGATCAGGGATAACCCCACTCTGTTCGGGAAACTTTTTGGCAGCCTGAGGAAGCAGCTGGATAAGATCCTGAACAAATACCATACCATGGGCGAGGAAGTGGATAAGATCTATGTGCAGCTGAAGCAGTATGAGTCTGAGATCAAGCAGTCCAACCGGAAACTTGACCAGCTTTTTGATTCCAATGTGG
This sequence comes from uncultured Lachnospiraceae bacterium, assembly GCA_947385725.1. Lineage (GTDB taxonomy): Bacteria > Bacillota > Clostridia > Lachnospirales > Lachnospiraceae > Acetatifactor. The sequence goes on from CANDMD010000091.1 coordinate 11,601, forward strand.
AATATTATCATCAGCTGGTGAAATACATCCTTGCGGGGGAGCAGGGTTGTAGGGAACTGGAGGAACATATTGCCAAAAGACAGCAGGAAATGGAACGGACAGGGGACACTTCCATACAGTTTGAGTTACAGAGCCTGCAGCAGGCGCTGATGATGCTGGAGCAGAGGACACAGGACCTGCGCACCGCAGAGAGTGTGGCAATGCAGTCCGTGCCCATGATCAAGACCATGGAGTTCAGCAATATGAACCTGGTGCGGAAGATCAATTCCGCGTTCATCATCACGCTTCCCGTATTCAAACAGGCCCTGGCTCAGGCCATCATGCTGAAACGCCAGAGAATCCAGGCGGAGGCAATGTCCGCCCTGGACGAGAAGACAAATGAGATGCTGATCAAGAATGCCCGGAACACTGTGGAACAGTCCAAGCTGACGGCACAGCTGGCTTCCGGAAGCTCTATTAAGATAGAAACCCTGGAGACCACCTGGAAGACCATTGTCACCGGTATTGACGAGACACGCCAGATCCAGGAGCGGGCAAGGAAGCAGCGGGTGGACGATCAGGTAAGGCTTGAGAAGATCAAGACAGAGTTTAATCAGAAGTATCACATGCCGGATGCAAAGTAACTAAATTTATCATATTAAGGAGGGCAAAGATATGCCAATTAATTTATCAAAGGGACAGAAAGTAGACTTGACAAAGGGTAATCCGGGTCTGAAGAAGATCATGGTAGGTCTTGGCTGGGACGTGAACGCATTTGATTCCGGGGCGGATTTTGACCTGGATGCCGCGGCCTTCATGGCAGGCGATAACGGCAAGTGTCCCACAGAGAAGGAATTCATTTTCTACGGAAACCTGGAGCATCCCAGCGGCGCCCTGAAACATATGGGTGACAACCTGACCGGAGAAGGGGAAGGGGATGACGAGCAGATCGAAGTGGACCTGACAAAGATTCCCGGCAATGTGTCCAAGATTGCCTTTACGGTAACCATATATGATGCGGAGGTAAGGCGCCAGAATTTCGGGCAGGTTTCCAACGCGTTTATCCGCATTGTGGACGAGGTTACGGGACAGGAACTGATCCGCTATGACCTGGGGGAGGATTTCTCCATTGAGACGGCTATCGTGGTAGGCGAACTGTATAAAAATAACGGCGAGTGGAAATTCAATGCCATTGGCAGCGGCTTCCAGGGCGGCCTGGCGGCATTGTGCGCACATTACGGCATAGAGGTGGCGTAAGCGCGCTGAAGTTATGGGACAATATATATACCGTTCCGCCCGAGCCTGACCGGAATATTTGTGGATCCATCAGCAGCTGAAAATGCCTCTGCTGCGATTTCCGCGGATAACCATTGCCCGGCCTGTATGTGCAGCGGGGCTGTTGACTGGTACTGTCAGGGCGGATACGGGACGGAAACAGGAGGAGGAACAAGACATGTCAGTATCGTTACAAAAAGGTCAGAAGGTCAGCCTGACGAAAGGAAATCCGGGACTTTCCAAAGTAGTGGTGGGTCTCGGATGGGATGTAAACCAGTTTGACACAGGAGGGGATTTCGATCTGGATGCGGCAGCATTCCTGCTGACAGACAGCGGCAAGATATCCGGGCAGCAGGATTTCGTGTTCTACGGAAATCTGGAGCACCCTTCAGGCAGCGTGAAACACATGGGAGACAACCTGACCGGCGCAGGGGAGGGAGACGACGAGCAGATCCGGATCGACCTGTCCCTGGTGCCTGCCAATATTACCAAGATTGCTTTTACGGTGACCATCTATGAGGCGGAGCAGAGACGTCAGAATTTCGGACAGGTGAACAATGCATTTATCCGGATTTACAATGAAACCAACGGGGAAGAGCTTCTGCGCTATGATCTGGGAGAGGACTTTTCCATTGAGACAGCGGCTGTTTTCGGCGAATTATATAAAAACGGTAACGAGTGGAAGTTCAATGCCATTGGCAGCGGCTATCAGGGCGGCCTGGCAGCATTATGTGCGAACTTTGGCGTTGAAGTAGATGGTTAAAACAAACAGGACAGGAGAGTATTCATTATGGCAATCAATTTACAAAAAGGACAGAAAGTAAATCTTACAAAGAAGGCATCCGGCGGCCTGGGAGAGATCCTGGTAAACCTGAACTGGAATTCCGGAAAGAAGGGATTCCTGTCCGGTCTGCTGGGAGGCGGCGGAATCGATCTGGATCTGGGCTGTCTGTATGAGATGAAGGACGGCAGAAAGGGAGCCGTACAGGCTCTCGGCAATGCCTTCGGTTCCCTGCAGTATCCTCCCTTCATCGCGTTGGACGGCGATGACAGGACGGGCGCTGCCACCGCGGGCGAGAATCTGAGGATTGACGGCAACCATATTGCGGATATCAGGAGGATTCTTGTATATACTTTCATTTATGAAGGAATTGCAAACTGGAAACAGGCGGACGCTGTTGTCACGATCAAATACCCCGGCGCGGAGGATATTGTTGTGCGCATGGATGAATTTAACTCCAGGGATATCATGTGCGGCCTGGTGCTGTTTGAAAACAATAACGACGAGACCTTCAGTGTGGAGAAGATCATTCGCTTCTTCAGGGGACATGAGGAGCTTGACAGGGCTTTCGGCTGGGGTATGAACTGGAAGAGATCGGAAGAGCGTCGTGTAGGGAAAGAGTGTTCTGTTGGGT
>CANDMD010000092.1 GCA_947385725.1 uncultured Lachnospiraceae bacterium
CAACACCCAACAGAACACTCTTTCCCTACACGACGCTCTTCCGATCTACAGGGATTACCGCAATTATAAACAGGATTTTGTCCGTATGCTGGACGACGTTTACAAAAAGAGCCAGTCCATCATGTATATCGGGGACAAGGAGAATGCCAACACGGATTCCGCGCTGGTGGCTACCAAGAGGAGCCTGATCTTTAACCAGCTGAATAAGGAGCTGTACCAGAAGTTCTTCCTGACCACCGAGGAAATACAGGCATGCAGGGACGGCTATATCTATATCCATGATATGTCGGCCAGAAGGGACACCATGAACTGCTGCCTCTTTGATGTGCAGAATGTGCTGAGCGGCGGGTTTGAGATGGGAAATGTGTGGTATAACGAGCCCAAGTCCCTGGACGTGGCCTTTGACGTGATCGGCGATATTGTGCTCAGCGCGGCCAGCCAGCAGTACGGCGGCTTTACCGTGCCCAGCGTGGATCTGATCCTGGAGCCCTACGCGGAGAAGTCCTATCAGAAGTATGTGGAAAAATATATCCGTCTTGGCATTGAAAGCAACAGGGCGGAGCAGGAAGCTTATGAGGATGTGGTCAGGGAGTACGAGCAGGGTTTCCAGGGCTGGGAATATAAATTCAATACCGTGGGAAGCAGCCGGGGAGACTACCCCTTTATCACAGTGACGGCGGGCACCGGCACAGGGAGGTTTGCAAAGCTTGCCACCATCACCATGTTGAATGTAAGGAGAAAGGGACAGGGCAAGGCGGGCTGCAGGAAGCCTGTGCTGTTCCCCAAGATTGTGTTCCTCTACGACGAGAACCTCCATGGTTCCGGCAAGCCCTTGGAGGACGTATTTGAGGCCGGCGTGGAGTGCTCCACAAAGACCATGTACCCCGACTGGCTGAGCCTGACGGGAAAAGGGTATGTGGCAAGTATCTATAAAAAGTACGGAAGGATCATTTCCCCCATGGGATGCAGGGCATTTCTCTCTCCCTGGTATGAGAGGGGCGGGATGCATCCTGCGGATGATCAGGACAAGCCTGTGTTTGTGGGTCGCTTTAACATCGGTGCGGTGTCCCTGCATCTGCCCATGATCCTTGCAAAGGCGAGAAAGGAGAGCAGGGATTTCTATGAGGTGCTGGATTACTATCTGAATCTGATCCGTCAGCTTCATATCCGTACCTACGCATATCTCGGTGAGATGAGGGCTTCCACGAACCCGCTGGCATATTGTGAGGGCGGTTTCCTGGGCGGAAAGCTGGGGCTCCATGACAAGATCAAGCCGCTTCTGAAATCCGCCACCGCAAGCTTCGGCATTACGGCGCTGAATGAGCTGCAGGAGCTTTACAACGGGAAGTCCCTGGTGGAGGACGGGGCGTTTGCGCTGGAGGTGATGGAATATATCAATGCCAGGGTGAATGAGTTTAAAGAGGCGGATGGAAATCTTTATGCCATTTACGGCACTCCTGCGGAGAATCTCTGCAGCGTGCAGGTGACCCAGTTCCGAAATAAATACGGTATTGTGGAGGGGGTTTCGGACAGACAGTATGTGAGCAACAGCTTCCACTGTCATGTGAGCGAGGATATCACCCCCATCGAGAAACAGGACAAGGAAAACCGCTTCTGGGATCTCTGCAACGGCGGCAAGATCCAGTATGTGAAATATCCTATCGACTATAACATCACGGCGGTGAAGACGCTGATCCACAGGGCAATGGATATGGGCTTTTATGAGGGCGTCAACCTTTCACTGGCCTACTGCGACGACTGCGGGCATCAGGAACTGGAGATGGATGTGTGCCCCAAGTGCGGCAGCCGCAATCTGACCAAGATCGACCGTATGAACGGTTATCTGTCCTACTCCCGAGTACACGGGGACACCAGATTGAACGACGCCAAGATGGCAGAAATCGCAGAAAGGAAATCAATGTGACGGAATGAGATATCATAATATAACAAAGGATGATATGCTGAACGGTGATGGTCTCCGAGTGGTCCTGTGGGTAGCCGGCTGTAATCATTGCTGTAAGGAATGTCATAATCCCATCACCTGGGATCCCAACGGGGGGCTGCTGTTTGATGATGCCGCCAAAGCGGAGATCTTTGAACAGCTTGATAAGGATTATATTTCCGGTATCACTTTCTCGGGCGGAGATCCGCTGCATCCTGCCAACGGGATGGAAGTCAGGGAATTTATGGCACAGGTCAAAGGGAAATACCCTCAGAAGACGATCTGGCTCTATACAGGCGATGTTTGGGAAAATATATGCGGTTACTCCCTGATGATGTATGTGGACGTGGTGGTGGACGGGGAATTCATGGCGGACAAAAAGGATGGAAAGCTGCTCTGGAAGGGCAGTTCCAACCAGCGGGTCATTGACGTGCACAGAACCCTGGCGCAGGAGGATATCGGGATACCCGTGCTGTATTGCGGCGACTACGCGGAGGAGTACAGGGTCACTGAGAAACCGGAGAATGCATGCGGCTGCTGCAGCTGACTTTTAAGAAGGGGGCAGGTACGACAGATGAGAAGAGTGGCGCAGTTTTTGAAAGTAAGTGAAGAACTGTTCTTACAGGCGGTAAAAGAGGATTTTCCGCAGTATTCGCAGGAGGAGGTCCGACAGATGTATGAGACCCTGAAGCTGCCTGAAAGAGCCACGAAGGGCAGTGCGGGATACGATTTTTTTGCGCCTTTTTCCTTTGAACTGCCAACCGCAGCCACCATTAAGATTCCTACGGGCATCCGGGTGAAGATGGAAGAGGACTGGGTGCTGAAGCTTTATCCCAGGAGCGGGCTTGGCTTTAAGTACAGATTACAGATGAATAATACGGTGGGCATTATTGACAGCGATTATTTTTATTCTGACAATGAGGGACATATCTTTGTAAAACTGACCAACGACTCCAACGAGGGAAAGACCCTGACAGTGGAGCAGGGAACCGGGATCGTCCAGGGCATCTTCCTGGAGTACGGCATCACGGTGGACGACAGGGCGGAGGGGATCCGCAACGGCGGTTTTGGAAGCACCACAAAAGAATGAAAATAAGTATACAGGATAAAAACTTCTCTTTGGGAAATAATGAAAAGTAAGATTATATTCAAATTATTTCCGGAAGGGGAGTTTTATTTTGGGCGAAGAAAAGAAAAGTAAAGTAAGCGGTTCCCTGGCGCAGGATATGGAATATCTGAACCGTGAGCTGGGAGCGGGACGTAATTTTGATATGATATACAGGGTCATCCATGTAGGTGGAAAGGAAGCCTGTATGTACCTGGTGGACGGCTTTTGCAAGGATGATCTGGTGCAGAAGCTGCTGCAATACCTTATGGATGTGACGCCGGACAAAATGCCCCAGGACATGCACGGGATCTCCAAGCAGTTCATCCCCTATGTGGAGGTGGAAGTGGACGATGGGTTTGACACCATCATACATTCCCTGTTGTCAGGTATGTTTATCCTGCTGATCGACGGCTTTAACAAGGCCCTGCTGATCGATTCCCGCACCTACCCCGCCAGGGGAGTGGAGGAGCCGGAGAAGGACAAGGTGCTGCGTGGCTCCAAGGACGGTTTTGTGGAGACGGTGGTATTCAATACCGCCCTGATCCGCCGAAGGATCCGCAGTACGGATCTGTGTATGGAAATGCTTACCGCAGGGGAAAGCTCCCGCACGGATATCGTGCTCTGCTATATGGACAAGAGGGTGGATCACCGGTTTCTGGAGGCGGTGAGACGCAAGATCAATGAGATCAGGGTGGACGCCCTGACCATGAATCAGGAGTCCCTGGCGGAGTGCCTGTATCAAAAAAAATGGTATAATCCCTTTCCGAAATTCAAGTATACGGAGAGGCCGGATGCGGCGGCGGCTCAGGTATTGGAAGGGAATATTGTGATTCTGGTGGATAATTCCCCCTCCGCTATGATTCTGCCCACCACAATCTTCGATGTGGTGGAGGAGGCGGATGATTATTATTTTCCGCCTGTCACAGGAACGTATCTGCGGATCACAAGGCTGCTGATTTCCATTCTGACTTATATCCTGACGCCTACCTTTCTGCTGCTGGTCAATCACAGTCACTGGGTGCCGGAAAGCTTTTCCTTTATTCTGTTGAAGGAGGAACCCAATGTTCCACTGATCTGGCAGTTCTTGATCCTGGAGCTTGCCATAGACGGATTGAAGCTGGCGGCGGTGAACACGCCCAACATGCTGAGTACGCCGCTGAGTGTGCTGGCGGCGCTGGTGCTGGGAGAGTTCTCGGTGAACAGCGGGTGGTTCAGCGCCGAGGTCATGCTGTATATGGCTTTTGTGGCAGTGGCAAATTATACCCAGCAGAATTATGAGCTGGGCTATGCGCTGAAATTCATGAGGATCATCAATCTGCTGCTGACCCAGTGGTTTGGTCTGTGGGGGTATATCGGGGGGATCCTGCTGACGGTTCTTTCCATTGCATGTAACAGGACGGTTGCAAGGACGAGTTACATTTATCCGTTGATTCCCTTTAACTGGAAGGATCTGAAAAAGCGTTTGATCCGGCGCAGGCTGCCGGAATCCCTTTCTCCCTCATTGAAAAAGTAGAAGAGAGATGCTATACTAAGCCGTGGGACATATCAGAATGTCCTGCGGTTTTGTTTTCGGCGAAGGGGACGGAGCCGGGGGGGCAGGGTCGTTTCCCGCAACGGCTCGACAGGCGTTCCGATGAGCCTCATGCACGGCAATGCCCGCCATTGGACGGGCATCGCCGGAGTCTCCTCTCCACATCTCGCTCACGTTGCAGAAAACGACCCTGTCCCCCCGACTCCTGTATATAGCTTACATGAAGTTCGCTTGCTTGCAAGGGCGAACTTTGTAAGCTAACGAGCAGCTGTGCTGCGAGTGCAAAATAGCTTACGTGAAGTTCGCTTGCTTGCAAGGGCGAACTTTGTAAGCTAACGGGCAGTGGTGGGTATTACATGGAAGAAGGGGATAAGGTTATGTACCGGTTTGCGATCTGTGACGACAGCAGGGAAGACATTGATTATATAGAAAAGCTGATTCGGGAATGGAACAAAGAGGCGGGGTATCAGATCCGGATAGACAGGTTTCCCTCCGGGGAGGCATTTCTATTTGCCCATGAGGATGATCCGGAGACGGATGTGCTGTTGCTGGATATTGAGATGAAGGCTTTAAGCGGTATCGATCTGGCGCAGAAGCTCAGGGAGGCGGGTTCCCGGATGCAGATCGTCTTTGTGACGGGGTATATGGAGTATATTGCCCAGGGATATGACGTGGAGGCGCTACATTACCTGCTGAAGCCTGTGACGGGAGAGAAGCTTTTCCGGGTGCTGGACCGTGCCATGGAGCGGCTGAAAAACCGGGAGAGGGAACTGACGATCACCATGCCGGAGGGCATTGTCAGGATCCCCTTGACGGAGATACGGTATCTGGAAGTCATGGGAAATTATGTGACGATCCATGGCAGGGAAAGCTATAGTGTGAAGCGCACGCTGAGTCAGCTGGAAGCACTGTTGGACGAGAGGTTTTACCGCATACACCGTTCCTATATTGTCAATCTGCAGCTGGTGAAAAAGTGTATGCGCACAGAGGTGATCTTAAAGGATGATACGGAGCTGCCTCTTTCCAGACGGCATTATGAAGGGCTCAACCGCGCCATGATCACGTATTTTTAGGAGGAGGGAACTCCCATGTTATTTTTAGAGAAAATGATTGACAGGAGAATAGCGGAATATCAGAGCGATCTGCTGGCGGTGCATTATGCCGAAGTGGAAAACATGTACCGGCAGACCCGGGGATGGAGGCATGATTACCGCAATCACATCCAGGTTTTAAAGGCTTATGCGGAGCAGGGTGACCTGGAGGCGCTGAACCGATACCTGAAGGAACTTGCCATAGACCTGAACACGGTGGACGCGGCGCAAAAGACGGGGAACAAGATGACTGACGTGATCCTTAACAGCAAGATATCCCTTGCCAGGTCAAAGGATATTACGGTGAAAGCGGATGCCCATGTACCGGTGGCGCTGACCACGACGGAGATCGATCTCTGTATCATCCTGGGGAACCTCTTTGACAATGCCATAGAGGCCTGTATGCAGCTGCCCAAGGAGGAGAGGATGATACGGGTCTATATGGATATGAAGAATACGCAGCTCTATATGTCCTTTACCAATACCACCGCCTTGAAGAAACAGGAAAAGGTCGGAAGACGTTTCCTCACCACAAAGGGGGCAGGGCATGGCTACGGGCTGGTTCGGATAGATACCATTGTGGATCGTTATCAGGGGTACCTCAGTCGAAACAGCGAGGACGGCGCGTTTACAACAGAGATTCTCCTGCCCCAGTAAATACAATTTATCACCCAGGATACGTATTTCATCACCGGAACTGCGTATCTTTTTTCGTTATGGTATGCTCTAAACGGTTCAGTCAATCCTGTTTTCGCTCATAAACAACTGTTAAGAAGTAACGTTGCATTTGCGGCCTCAGACAATTTTTGTGAGATGGAGGAGCCTTTTTTGCTGGAAGGGGGCAGGGAGCTTGTCATTGGGAAGGGTGAAACCTGTGAATTTGAGATGCGGGATGTGACCTTTCGGTATCCCGATGCGGGGAGGCCGGTGCTGGAGCATTTCAATCTGCGGGTCAACGCGGGGGAAAAGCTGGCAGTGGTGGGGCTGAACGGAGCCGGCAAGACCACGCTGATCAAGCTGCTGTGCGGCTTCCTGGATCCGGACTCCGGCCAGGTGCTCTTAAACCCTGGTCACTCATTTCCTGGGCAGCTGGGAGAGGCTGGGAAGGATCAGTGTCTATTGGGAGCAGCAGAGTGACTTTTACAGTAAAAAACTTCTGGAAGCGGATTTCGAGAAGGCCAGCGATCCGGCTGTACTGGACAGATTGTCCCGGATCGAACAGCATCAGCAGTTTATGGGACATGGCATGAACCAGTTTATGATACATCTGGAAAAGCTGTGGAGATCCTTCTTTCAGATAGCCGGAGGAATCCTGCTTTCCTGCTCTCTGTTTACACTTCCGCTGGGGGAGCGCTATCAGGAAAATCAAACGCTGCGGGCAGTGCTTTGGGGTATTCTGTTGTTGGTTTTCCTGTCTGTCTTTCTGCCGGCTCTGTTCAGCAGGGTGGAGAGAAGGAATGTGACGGAATATGCCAGGGCCGGGGCGAGGAGCAACAAATTGTTCCTGGTCTATGGCATGGATCTGTTCAGTGATATGCGCAATGCACTGGACGTCAGGACATACCGTCAGGATATTTTTGGGGACAAGGTGCTGCGGGAGGATAATAAGAGCGCTGCAAAGTACAGGGATTCCTTTATGACCAGGGGAATCATCAGCCTGTGCAGGACGGGAGGGGAAGCCTCCGCCTATGTGATGATGGGGTTCATATATCTCTATGTCTGCCTGAAAGCCTGGTTCGGCGCTTTCGGCGTGGGCAGCGTGACACGGTATGTGGGAGCGGTCAATTCGGTTGCCAGGGGTCTGTCCATTCTGGTCAAGACACTGGCCCAGGCCAGGACCAATGCGCCTTTCCTGAAAGATATCCTGGATTTTCTGGACATTCCAAACGAGATGTATCAGGGCACCCTGACGGTGGAGAAACGAAGGGACAGGAACTATGAGGTGGAGTTTCGGGATGTCAGTTTCAGATATCCCAACGCTTCGGAGTATGCCCTGCGTCATGTGAACATGAAATTCAGGGTGGGAGAGAGGCTGGCGGTGGTGGGAGAAAATGGTTCCGGCAAGACTACTTTCATCAAACTGCTGTGCAGACTTTATGATCCCACAGAGGGGCAGATCCTGCTGAATGGCATTGATATCCGGAAATATGATTACCGTGAATATCTGTCCGTTTTCTCCGTGGTGTTTCAGGATTTTCAGCTGCTTTCACTGCCGCTGGGACAGAATGTGTCAGCCAGTGTTTCCTATGATGCCTTCCGTGTGCGGGAATGTCTGAAGAAGGCCGCTGGATCCGTTGTCGGAGTATGAGGTCTATACCCGTTTCAATGATATTGTGGCGGACTGCACCGCTGTTTACATCAGCCACCGTCTGTCCTCCTGTCGGTTCTGCGATGAGATCGCCGTGTTCCACCAGGGAAATGTAATCGAGCAGGATACCCATGAAGCACTGTTGGAAAAGGGCGGGAATATAGCGAATTATGGTATGCACAGGCACAGTACTACAGATGAAAAGTGTCTCACAGAGGCACTTTTCTGCAGGCTGCCGTGATCATGGTGATATAATCCCCGGGGTCGGCCAGAACCATTTCATTAAGCCCTTCTTCATAGGCATATCCGTACAATTCCAGCTGATGATCCCTGGCATAAGCACAGATGATCCGATAAACTTCCCTCAGGCTTTCCCATCCTCCGATGCAGAAGGCCCTCAAAAACGTCCCTGCCGGACGTAATTCATCACAGACTTCCCGGTCCGGCCTTCCGTAGGCAAAAAAGCAGTCGTAGTCCTGATAATTGCCGTTTAGGATATTGTCTGTCAAAATCCGGCTTCCAAAATTGTCGTGCAGTCCGAAAATAGATTTCAGACGAAGGGAAAATTCGGCGGCAACCGAAAAATCATCATCGTCGTATGCCCCTGTGATGGGGGCGCTGAGAAGAATGCGCTGCCGGGGCAGGGTGATCATATCAACCCTGCCGTGCCGTGCGGTCAGGCTGAGCGCAAGCTTTTCCGCTTTTTGCATGAGGAAAGCCTTTGTGTTCTGCAGTTCAAGGATGGATTGATCGATCAGATCGATCTTATCGGCGATCATTTCACCGAAGGAGGCATCGGAGGGACTTTTCTGGTAGCGGAGGATCTCTTCGATAGATAGTCCCATTTTTCTCAGCGTTGTGATCAGCTCCAGCTGGACTGTCTGGAGAGCCGTGTAGTAGCGGTATCCGTTTTCCGCCTTATATTTCGGGGAAAACAGCCCGATCTCGTCATAGTAGTGCAGAGTGCGCTTGTTCATGCCGTTCAGTTTTGCAAACTCACCTGTGGAATAGTACAATTTTCTGTTTTTCATTCCGGAAACCCATCTTCCTGTTATCTTTGATTTCAATAGATATTATAGAAAAAGTTTCTGCTTTTCCCTTGACTTTACAGTTACTGTATAGCTTACGATACCATATGTAAGACGAAAGCACAAGGATAGTTTGGCTGCCAATGCAGCGGAACGGAGGTAAGTTTCATATGAAGACAATTTTTACAAGAGCAAGGCTCAGGGGGCGGCAGATAGTCCTCTTATCTGCCCTGATCCTGGCTGCGGCTGTGGGGGAGATGATGCTTCCTTCCCTGCTGGCGCAGATGATCAACAGCGGTGTGGCGGAGGGCTCCGAAAGCATGATTGTAACGTTTGCCCTTGTCATGGCCGGTATTACGGTGCTTGCCTGTACGGTGAATTATCTTGGGGTGAGGATCGCGGCCCGCATTTCCACGGATTTTGCGGCCGGGCTGCGGGAACAGATCTTTGAAAAGGTACAGGGCTTTTCCGCGGCGGAGCTGGACCGGTTCGGCACGGCCAGCCTGGTCACCCGGAGCACATCGGATATCACTAATGTGCAGAACTTTCTTACCATGCTGTTAAGGATCGGCATCCTTGCGCCGATGATGGCGGTGGCAGGACTTGTTTTTTCGGCGGCTACAGGAGGGGAGGTCAGCTCGATACTCAGCATTGCGATCCCCATGCTTCTGATCGGCTGCGGCGCGGTCATCGGGCTTGCTTCCCGGTATTCCGTCAGGCTGAGGAAAGAACTGGACAGGATCAATCAATTGTTTCTGGAATCCCTTGAGGGTGTCCGTGTCATACGGGCGTTTAACAGGCAGAAGGTGGAGAGTCGGCGCTTTGACGAGGTAAATGCGGAGTATGCCCTGACGGCGGTTTCGTCCGGCCGGATCACCAGTCTTTTAATGCCCGTGATCAACGTGATCTTCGGTGTGACTACGGCGGCGGTTTTAGGGCTGGGGGCACATTTTGTGGAAACGGGAGAGATGGAGGTGGGCTCGCTGGTGGCAAACAGCCAGTATATCAGTATGGTGCTGATGTCAGTTATGATGCTGGCCATTGTCATTATGATGTTCCCCACTGCCTATGCCTGTGCAAAGCGGATTGCCGAGGTACTGAATACGGAGACGGTCATACATGACGGAAGCTTTTCGCTTCAGGACCGTCCCCTGCGTTCCACCGTGGAGTTCCGTCATGTAACATTTGCATATCCCGGCGCCCAGGAACCCATATTGAAGGATATCAGCTTTGAAACACATCCCGGCGAGGTCACGGCCATTATAGGCGGCACGGGAAGGGGGAAATCCAGTATCCTGAAACTGATACCCCGCCTTTATGACCCTCTGTTCGGGGAGGTTCTGGTGGACGGAGTCAATGTAAAGGAATATGCGGTGGATGAACTGCGTTCCCTGATCGGATATGTTCCCCAGAAAAACGTCCTTTTTTCGGGAGATATGGCCTCCAATCTGAACTTTGGGAAAGCCTCGGGGACGGAAGCCGACTGGCGGGAGGCGGCACAGATCGCCTGTGCAGAAGAATTTATCCTGAAAAAGGAACAGGGGTATCATGACCCTGTCGCCCAGGGCGGTACAAACCTTTCCGGCGGCCAGCGTCAGAGGATGGCCATTGCCAGGGCAGTGATGAAGAAACCGGAGATCTATATCTTTGACGACAGCTTTTCCGCCCTGGATATGAAGACGGATCAGACGCTTCGCAAGAACCTGGGGGCGTTAACGGGGGATGCCGCGGTGATCATGGTAGCGCAGCGGGTCAGTACCATTTTGGATGCGGACCGTATCCTGGTGGTGGATGATGGAACGATTGTGGGGCAGGGAACCCATCAGGAGCTTTTGAATACCTGTCCGCTGTATCGTGAGATCGCGGAGATACAGTTGGGAAAGGAGGCGGTCTGAAATGAAAAAGGATGTATTGAAGCGGCTTTTCGGTTATCTTAAGGCATATCGGCTGCGGCTGTTTTCCGTGCTGCTGTTTGCAGCCGTCAGCACGGTATTCACCTGCCTGGCTCCGTTTGTGATAGGCAGGGTCACAACAACGCTGTTTGACAGCATCCGTGACGGTGTGTTTTATTGGGAAACCATAGCCTGGCTTCTGGGAATGCTGGTGTGCCTGTATCTGGTATCACAGTTTTTTTCCTTCCTGCAGGGCTTCCATATGGCGAAGATAACGGCCGGCGTTATGAGGAGGATCAGAAGCGATATCGCGGAGAAAATGCACCGTCTGAAGCTGGATTATTATGACACACATACCCATGGAGATATCCTGAGCGTCATCACTAACGATGTGGATACCATCAATAACATGGTCAGCCAGAATCTTACTTCCATTGTGACACAGGTGATCACGGCGGCGGGGATCTTTCTGATGATGCTGGCGATCAGCCCGAAGCTGACCCTGATCCCGGTGGTGATGGTGCCGCTGTCCCTGCTGAGCGCGGCAGGCGTAATGAAGTCCAGCGGCAGGCATTACGGAAGACAACAGGAGCTGCTGGGGGAGATCAACGGCTACATTGAGGAAATGTATAACGGACAGCAGGTGGTTCAGGCTTTCAGCTATCAGGAGAGAGCCAGGCGGCAGTTTTGTCTGTTAAACGAGGAATTGAAGACCAGCTCTTATAAAGCGGAGACTGCCGCAGGTGCGGTCAGCCCCATAACCACTCTGGTGAATGACATGGGGTATGTGGTGTGTGCGGCCATAGGCTGCCTCAGCGCTGTGGGCGGGTGGATCACCGTAGGCAACGTCCAGGCCATGCTGGAATATACCCGACGTTTTGCCGAGCCGTTTTCTTCGCTGGCAGGCATGGCGGGGAGTTTCGGGGCGGCCAGGGCGGCGGGAGAGAGGATATTTGATCTGCTGGATGCCGGGGAAGAGCTTCCTGAGGCGGAAAACAGCGTGATTCCCGCAGACCGTTCCGGCAGCGTAACCTTTGAGGATGTCCGGTTTGGCTATACCCCCGACAGGATGCTGATGCAGGGAGTGAATTTGACGGTAAGACCCGGTCAGAAGGTTGCAATTGTGGGGCCTACGGGCGCCGGAAAAACGACGCTGATCAATCTGCTGATGCGGTTTTACGAGATCAATGGCGGCTCCATCAGGGTGGACGGGACGGACATCCGCGAGATGCCCAGGGAAGAGCTGCGAGGCCGGTTCGGCATGGTTTTACAGGATACATGGCTTTTCCAGGGAACCATCGCGGAAAACCTGGGGTATGCGGAGGAAGATATGGACAGGGAGAAAATCATAGCTTCGGCAAGATCCGCCTGCGCCCATGATTTTATCAAAACGCTTCCCGGGGGATACGATATGGAACTGGCAAGAGGGGCGGAAAATATTTCACAGGGTGAGCGGCAGCTTCTTACCATTGCCAGGGCTATCGCCTCCGATCCGGAGATCATGATATTGGATGAAGCCACCAGCAATGTGGATACCCACACTGAGGTTCTCATCCAGCGGGCCATGGCGGAACTGATGAGGGGACGTACCAGCTTTGTGGTGGCGCACCGGCTTTCCACCATCCGTGACGCGGATATGATCCTGTATATGGAGGACGGGGATATCAAAGAGATAGGGAGCCACAATGAACTGATGAAGCGGGCAGGGAAATATGCAGCGCTGTACAACAGTCAGTTTGCATAAGCACATACCCTGCTGCAGGAATCGAAATGCGGGCAATGCCCGCATTTTGATATTCGGCAAACACAAATTCTTCCCGGTTTCATATGATATTACTAAATAAAAAATGTAGGAAGGATTTAAAATGCAGGATTATTTGTATGAGAATAATATTGACAAATTTCCCGTGGCCATGGCCTATGTGCCCTGGCAGAGATTTGACAAGATGTTTGACGACCTGGAGAAAGCCTATTGTACCGGCACGATTTTCCCGGAATTGGATAAACCTTTTACAGGAAGGAGATGTGTATAATGGGGAATAACAAGGAGCAGCTTTTAAGGGATATCGGTATTGTGGACTTCGTGCTGACGGAGCTGACACTGTACCTGGACACCCATCCCTTTGACCGTAATGCCATGGAGTATTTCAACCATTACAACAGGATCAAACACCAGATGGAGAAGGAGTTCTCCATGAAGTATTTCCCCCTGAATACGAGCATGGCGGAGAGCAATAAGGAATGGCGCTGGGGGATGGCTCCCCTGCCCTGGGAAGGAGTGTGCGGCTAAATGTGGAGTTATGAGAGAAGATTGCAATTTCCTGTGAACATCAAGGAGCCCAACGCGAAGCTGGCGCAGGTCATTATCTCCCAGTTTGGAGGACCTGACGGGGAACTGAGTGCAAGCATGCGCTATCTGTCCCAGAGATACTCCATGCCCTATAAGGAAGTGGCGGGCTTACTGACAGATATCGGCACGGAGGAGCTGGCGCATATGGAAATGGTGTCTGCCATTGTCCATCAGCTGACCAGGAATCTCTCCATGGAGGAGATCGAGAAGAGCGGCTTTGCAACCTATTATGTGGATCACACCCTGGGTGTATGGCCCACCGCGGCTGCGGGGATTCCCTTTAACGCCTGCGAGTTTCAGGTGAAGGGAGACCCAATCACGGATCTGACCGAGGATCTGGCGGCGGAGCAGAAGGCGAGAAGCACTTATGACAATATCCTGCGCCTGATCAAGGAGCCGGATGTGTGCGAGCCCATCAAGTTTCTGCGGGAGAGGGAGATCGTGCATTTCCAGAGGTTCGGTGAAGCAAACCGGGAAGATTGCAGTAAATCAGAACACGCAAATACAATCACTAAGACGCATACCCACAATCTCCTCAAAGCTGTGGACTTCGGCTTTCGCACCAAAAAGAAAGGACAAGCCTATGATGCCGGTATTCAGAGTAAAGAAAGTCAAAGATGATACGATTATGCCAAATACCCACTTACGCAATCGCCGGTTATCCTTGCGGGCAAAAGGATTGCTTTGTCAAATGCTTCCCTTGCCCCCGGAATGGAATTTCACCCTGCAAGGGTTAGTTGTGTTTTTGCCTGTTGAAGATATGGGGTAAATAGCATAAATCTCAAATTCGATTTTAGGTATTGCTTTTCAATTTGTTTTGGTATATAATACCGTACTGGAAACAA
>CANDMD010000093.1 GCA_947385725.1 uncultured Lachnospiraceae bacterium
GGCAGAAAGCAATTGGAAAGGCAGAAAGCAATTGGAAAGGCAGAAAGCAATTGGAA
This sequence comes from uncultured Lachnospiraceae bacterium, assembly GCA_947385725.1. Taxonomy (GTDB): domain Bacteria; phylum Bacillota; class Clostridia; order Lachnospirales; family Lachnospiraceae; genus Acetatifactor. Next base: position 57 of record CANDMD010000093.1, read on the forward strand.
AGGCAGAAAGTAATTGGAAGAGGAAAAGCAGAAGACATTTGGAGGAAATAAAGAAAGGAAATGGAAGGAGAGGAAAAGTCATATGAAAGCAAAAGCAGGGGAAAAGGCAGTTTCACCTTATGAAAAGCATTATTCCATTCCGCAGAACATAGCATATTATTTTCGGTTTTGCCGGAAAACCATGCCGGTATTTCTGTGGATTGCGCTGGTCGAGATCCTTGTAGGGGCAGTGGTGCCATATATCAGGATCTATCTGCCCAAGTTTGCCATCGATCTGGTGACGGCTCCGGCGGACAGGGAGCGGCTTCTCTGGAGGCTGGGAGGGCTGGGACTGCTATATATGCTGGCCCAGGCGTTTTATCAGGCTGTGAGAGAGGGAAAATATCACATTTATAATATAGGGAGAAGCGATCTCCTTTCCTCCCTTTTCCTGAAAAGCCTGAGAGTGCCTTACAGGGATACGGAGAAGGGAGAAGTAAAGGAACTGTACCAGAAGAGCATGGAATCGGTAATCTATGGGGATAACAGCAGTCTGTATAGAATTACCTACGGAACGCTGAGTGCCATAATAAGTGTCATAAGCTTTGCGCTCTACAGCACGGTGCTGAGTGTCCTGAGCCCGGTGGTGACGGCACTGCTGCTGGCGCTGGCGCTGGTACAGTATGCCTTGAGTTTTGCCCGGATCAGATATCTGGAGCGGTTTCGTGTCCTGGATGCGGATATCGGCAGGCGCAGGCGGTATTTGAGCAATTCCATGGGAAATGTAAAAGCGGCCAAGGAAATTAGGATCTTCGGAATGAAGGAATGGCTGAAGGGACGGCTGGACAAGGTGTTTGTGGAAATGAAAAGATTGGAGAAGCGGAAACGCCGGTCTGAAAATGTGTTTGTCCAGATCAATGGGGCGCTGACCGTTTTCAGGGATGCCTGTGCCTATGCCTACCTGATCTGGCAGGTGTTCCAGGGAAACATCGGAGCCGGGGACTTCGTGCTGTATTTTGGCGCCATTACAGGCTTTTCAGGATTTGTGGAAAATATCATAAGGAACGTGGGAATGCTGCGCCAGGGAAGTAATGACCTGAATTATTACAGGGCGTATATGGAACTTCCGGAGGAAGCTTTGGGGAGCGAATCCCTGGAAGCCTGGACGACAGGCAAGGAAGCCTTGGAGAGTGGATATCCCGGAGCCAGGGCAACAGGAAAAGAAGCCCCGGGGAGCGAATCCCTGGAAGCCCGGATCACAGGGAGGAAGACCCCGGAAATCGCATATTCCGGAAAAGAAGATACAAACGGGTCAAACAGGCCCAGAAGACATATCAGTGAACTCACGCTGCCTGTGGAGATTACCTTTCAGGATGTGTCCTTTTCTTATTCTGTCCCGGATACTGCCTGTGGCGATGTTTCCAAGGATAAGGCTGTTTCCGGACAGATATTCCGCCATTTCAACCTGACCATCCACGGGGGAGAGAAGGTGGCGCTGGTGGGAGTAAACGGTGCGGGCAAGACCACCTTTGTAAAGCTTTTATGTGGGATATATGAGCCCCAGGAGGGACGGATACTCTTGAACGGCATTGACAGAAGGGAATTCCCGAGGGCAGAGGTATACAGGCTCTTTTCCGCGGTGTTCCAGGAAAAGTTCCTGCCGCCCTTTCTGGTAGGTGAGTCTGTCTCCCTACAGGCGGAATGGAATGAGGAGAGGGTGTGGAAGGCGCTGGGAGACGCAGGCCTGAGGGAATCCTTTACGGACAGGGGAATCACATCGGATTCCTATTACGGCAAGGACATTGACGAAGCGGGTGTGGAGTTGTCCGGGGGACAGGAGCAGCGGTTCCTGCTTGCCAGGGCGCTGTATAAAGACGCGCCCATATTGGTACTGGACGAGCCCACGGCGGCACTGGATCCCATTGCGGAGAGCGAAATTTATGACAGCTACCTGAAATTCTCCGAAAATAAGACGGCGTTATTTATTTCCCACAGACTGGCCAGTACCCGGTTCTCCGACAGGATACTCCTGCTGGAAGGAGGCAGGGTGCTGGAGGAGGGAACCCACGAGGAACTCATTGCCAGGGGGCAGAGGTATGCGGAGATGTTTCAGGTGCAGAGCAGCTATTACGAGAAATCTGCCAGGGAGAAGGAGGCGTTTTCATGATACAGGAATCGGAACTTTTAAAAAAATTACCTTTCAAGCAGAACCTGAACCATATCAGGACTACACTTGGAATGATCAGGCGCATGGACAAGGGCTATTGGCCCTGCCAGGCGGTCTATTGCCTGCTGCAGACCGGTGTGGAATACGGAGCCCTGATCCTGTCCGCCTATGTGGTGAACGGATTGACGGCGGGAGTGGATTTTGGGGAATTGATGAGGGCAGCTGTACTGGTCTGTATTCTGCTGGGCATCCTGAAAGCGGTATCCTATGCGCTGAAAAGTTCCATGAATATCCGGAAGGATCTGATGGCAAGGCGCTATGACAGTATGCAGAAGGAGAAGCTGGCGGAACTGGACTTTTCCCTGATAGACAGCCCTCGCCTGAGGGAGATGCAGGAACTGATCCAAAGGAATAATAACTGGGGTTCAGGCATCTACACTGTTTTTTGGTATATGGAGCCTATGGTCACGGCTGTATTAAGACTTGTGGGCGCTGTGGCGGCAGGGGGAACTGTATTCCGGTATCTGGGAGGGGGAAATACGCTGCCCTCCGTGTGTGTGATGCTGACGTTGGCGGTTTTCTTCCTTCTGGGCATGAAATTGGTGCAGCATTACCAGAAAATAGGGTTGTATTTTATGTATCATTTTCCCAGCCTGGAAGAGAAAAAGCGGTTTTCCAGCCATACATGGGCCTTTGCCACACTTGGGAGATACCAGTACCAGAACGGGAAGGATGTCAGGATCTATGAGGCCTACGAGCTCATGAAGCATTGGACGCATGACAAGGCACAGGAAAAGGGATATCGGGACTACTATGTGAAAAGACCGGTTGTGGGAGCCGTCGGGGAGTGGGCGGCCAGGGGCGCCATGGGCGGACTGGGCACGGCGGGGGCATATTTCCTGGTAGCCTGGCTGGCGCTGAGAGGGGGAATTCCTGTGGGCACCGTGATTTTGTTTGCAGGATGTCTTGCCAATCTGCTGGAAAGCGGCGTGTCGCTGGTTCTTGACTTCCAGGAGCTTACCCTGGCGTGCAGGAAGCAGGCGGGCATATTGGAGCTGCTGTCCCTTTCCAATGAGATGTACAGGGGATCCCTGCCCATGGAGAAACGAAGCGACGGGCAGTATACCATTGAGTTTTCCGATGTGTCCTTCCGGTATCCGGGCAGTGATAACTATGCGCTGCGGCATTTCTCCCTGAAGCTGAATGTGGGGGAGAAGCTTGCCATTGTGGGGCGGAACGGTTCAGGCAAGACCACCATGATCAAGTTGTTGTGCCGCCTCTATGATCCGGATGAGGGGGAGATCCTGGTAAACGGCGTGGACATCCGGAAATTCCGACAAGAGGAGTATGTCAGGCTGTTTTCCGTGGTGTTTCAGGATTTCCAGCTGTTCTCCCTGATGCTGGCGGAAAATGTGGCGTCGTCCGCTGAGTTTGAGGGGGAGCGGACAGAACGTTGCCTGAAGGATGCGGGCTTCGGGGAACGGCTTGCAAAGCTGAAAGAAGAGGGGGAAGGAATCCGTTCCTATCTCTATAAGGATTATACGGATGCCGGTGTGGAGATCAGCGGCGGTGAGGCCCAGAAGATCGCCATTGCCAGAGCAGTCTACAAGGAAGCACCCTTTGTGCTGCTGGACGAACCCACCGCGGCCCTGGATCCCCTGGCGGAGGCGGAGATTTATGCTAATTTTGACAAGATTGCCGGGGAGAAGACGGCGGTATACATCAGCCACCGCCTGTCCTCCTGCCGCTTCTGCAAGAAGATCGCGGTGTTTGACGGCGGACGGCTGGTCCAGCTGGGAAGCCACGAGGAACTGCTGGCGGAAGAGGATGGAACTTACGCGAAGCTTTGGAATGCCCAGGCACAGTATTACCAGACCATATAACCATGTAACCCATGTAATCCATATGACCCATGTAATCCATATGACCCATGCAGCCTGTAAACGATGTAAAGCCATATGCGCCTGCTGCAGGCTTGATAAATGCCATATGCCAGACCTTGAGTGTAAACAGTGACTGGCTTATGGATGGGATTGGCGAAATGAGGAAGCAGGAGGATCCGGCAAGGAGCGATAAGGTGCTCAGGGAATTGTATGAATTTGTCAGCGGACTGTCCGAGGACGAGCAGCTTTATCTGCTGGATACCGCAAAGGCTTTAAAGCATCGGCTGAACCGGGGCTGATTTCCAGTCATACATTTCATGCGTGTGGCAGTACAATTCGTGAACAAACTACTTTTTCCCTTTTGGATTATGCTATGATGTCTGTACCAAGACATGGAAGCGAGGGGGAAAGCTATGAATACTTTAGGAGAGCGGCTGAGTTATGTCCGCAAAAAGAACGGACACACAAATGTCTCTTGCGGCAGCGATCGGAGTGTCCCGGTAACTTTTTTAAATAAACCTGTTGACAAGAATGGCATAATAAGTTAAAATACTTTTTGTTCGGTCTGTTTCCGAATGAAATGTGTGTCCGTAGCTCAGCTGGATAGAGCAACGGCCTTCTAAGCCGTGGGTCGGGGGTTCGAATCCCTTCGGGCACATTTGGGAGTTCAAATTCTCCAATTGATAATATGGTGGGTATAGCGCAGTTGGTTAGCGCGCCAGATTGTGGCTCTGGAGGCCAAGGGTTCGAATCCCTTTATCCACCCTTTTCATCGAAGCTGTCAGAGTGAAACGCTTGCATAGGGCTATCGCCAAGCGGTAAGGCACAGCACTTTGACTGCTGCAGTCGCTGGTTCGAATCCAGCTAGCCCTGCTTTCACGCAAAGCCGAAGATGGGTGTTGCGTGACCGTATGCTACATTCTTTGGCATGATGGAGGACTGTTTGATAGGGGACATTAGCTCAGTCGGTAGAGCACTTGACTTTTAATCAAGTTGTCGGGGGTTCGAATCCCCCATGTCTCACTGTGAATGAAGCAGCGGTTTATTCCTGCTGTGAACCCATGAGATTTCATGGGTATTTTTTTGCTCAAAAAAGGAGGAAAATATCTAATGGAAAACACAAGAAAGGAAAACAAGATGGGAGTCATGCCCATTAACAGGCTGTTGATCAGCATGTCGCTGCCCATGATGATTTCCATGCTGGTTCAGGCTCTCTATAATATTGTGGACAGTATTTTTGTGTCCCAGATCAATGAATATGCGCTGAGGTCGGTGTCTCTGGCTTTTCCCATTCAGACATTGATGATCGCGGTGTCTGTGGGCACGGCGGTAGGCGTCAATGCGTTCCTGTCCAGGACACTGGGGGAAAAGGATTTTGACAAGGCGAATACCATCGCTGCCAACGGTATTTTTATCGAGGCGGTCAGCTATGTGGTCTTCGCCCTGATCGGTATTTTTGTCAGCCGTCCCTTCTTTGCCAGCCAGACCGAGATCGCCGAGGTGCGGGAGTACGGGGTGGCCTATCTGACCATCTGCTGTGTGGCAGGTCTGGGTATTTTCATGCAGACCATTTTTGAGCGGCTGCTACAGTCCACGGGCAAGACACTGTATGCCATGGTCACACAGGGGGCGGGGGCAGTCATCAATCTGATCCTGGATCCGATCCTGATCTTCGGCTATTTTGGAATGCCCCGGATGGGCGTCGCCGGCGCTGCGGTGGCGACGGTGGCGGGACAGATCGTGGCGGCGGCAATGGCCATTCTGTTCAACCTGAAATTCAATAAGGAACTACACATAACCTTCAAGGGATTCCGTCCCAGCGGGCATTTGATCGCGCAGATTTATAAGGTTGGAATCCCCTCCATCGTGATGCAGGCCATCGGCTCCGTGATGACTTACGGGATGAATCTGATTCTTGGCGCTTTTGGCGCGGCGCAGACGGTTTTCGGCGTTTACTTCAAGCTGCAGAGCTTTATCTTTATGCCCATATTCGGTCTGAACAATGGCATGGTGCCCATCATTGCCTACAATTACGGTGCGGGCAGCAGGGAACGGGTGGTCAAGACCATGAAGAGCAGCATCCGGTATGCGGTGGGTATCATGCTGGCGGGACTGGTGATCATGGAGCTGTTCCCGGCACGGCTGATCGGGCTGTTCAACGCCACGCCGGAGCTTTTGGTGATCGGAGTACCGGCGCTGCGCACGATCTGTTTAAGCTTTTGTTTTGCCGGATACTGTATTGTGGTGGGAAGCGTGTTCCAGGCTCTTGGAAACGGTGTTTACAGTATGATCGTGTCCATTGCGAGACAGCTCTGCGTGCTGCTGCCGGTGGCATATCTGCTCTCCCTCAGCGGCAATGTGAACCTGATCTGGTGGGCATTTCCCATTGCCGAGCTGATGAGCCTGGGTATGACGACCCTTTTTCTGGTTAAAATAAACAAGGATATTATCCGCCATATCGGAACAGGAGATTGACAAAGAAGAAACAGCGAGAGTATAATGAATATGTTAATGCGCCACAGCAAATATTGCAGCCGTACAGTTGGAATACCGTGGCGCCGGGCGGATATGATGGAATTGGCAGACATGCAAGATTTAGGTTCTTGTGCCGCGAGGCGTGTGGGTTCGAGTCCCACTATCCGCATCAGGGGACTTTAGCATAATCGCTTAGACAGCTGTGCGCGAAACCGCTGTTTTGCGGTTTCTGTGCATAAAGCCTTCACAAGAAGGCTTGTTACTGGTCACGGAGTGAACGGTAACGGTGATTTCGAGGAATCAGGCAGGAGGATTAGGATGAAGTACAATATTCATTACGATATCGCGGCTATCATTCTCACTGCGGTCATTCTGATTCATTATTACCACAGAAAGACCATCAAACAGCCTCAGAGCCATGTTTTCACGAGACTCATGTGGCTGTCCCTGCTTACGGATGTTCTGGACATTATTACGGTTGTGATGGATGAGTACAGGTTTTCCGCGTTGACGGTCTATGCGGTCAATGTGGTGTACCTGATCCTTTTTAACATGGCGCCCTTCCTCTATTATATGTACCTTCTGACGCTGATCCGGCACAGGGAGCTGTGGACCCGGAGGGACAAACTGGTGCTGTATGCGCCGGTATCCTGCGTGGCCGTGTTGATCTGTACCTCCCCCTTGACGAGATTGATTTTCTATTACAGCCCGGTCGAAGGGTATTGTCATGGAGCAGGTTTTTTCCTGCTGTATATAGCAGCCCTTATCTATATGGCGGAGACGGTGGTCATTACCCTGCGTCATCGGGTGCAGATGACGATCTGGCAGAGATCCTCGGTCTATCTGTATCTGCTGGCATCTGCGGCGGGAATCCTGATCCAGATATTCCTTCCGGATCTGTTGATGCTACAGTTTGCCACCTCCCTGTCTCTGTTAGTGCTGTACATGTCGCTGGAAAATCCGGATGAGGATGATGACAAGCTTTTGGGAATCTACAACCGGCGGGGGGTTGAAAAGGTGGTCGGAGCCGCAATTGACGCGGAAGAACGGTTTCGGCTGTTGGTGGTGACTGTCAGGAATTTCCAGATCGTGCGGGAAACGGCCGGCGTGAGTTTCTGCCAGGTGATGATGAAGCAGGCCATGGAGCATTTGAAGGTTACGGTGAAGCCCTGTCCCCTGTTTTCCATTTCGGAAGGAAGGTTTGCGGTCATGGTGGATGGCCGGAGCAAGACGGAAGAGATCATCGGCGCCCTGCAGCAGGAGTTTGGACAGCCTGTCGTCTCCGACGGCATGAACATTCAGGTCAGGATCGGCATTTTGCAGATTGATTATCCCACAGAGGTTTCCTCCATAGAAGACGTTATGGATTCCATCGATTATGCGGAGGCGTTTCAGACGGAGGGCAATGACGACAGGGTATTTCACAGCAGCAGTGAACTACTGAACAAGATGCGATATGAAAACCGGATCCTGCAGGCCATGCAGCAGGCATTGGACAACGGTTCCTTCAAGGTGTTTTACCAGCCTATCTATTCCACGAAGGAGGGGCGGTATCATTCCGCAGAAGCACTGATCCGTCTGATCGATGATGAACTGGGCTTTATCAGTCCGGAAGTTTTTATTCCCATGGCTGAGAAAAACGGCATGATACTGAAGATCGGTGAGTTTGTCTTCCGCACGGTCTGCGAGATGATGGCAAGGGAGCGGATCTGGGAAAAAGGTATTGACTTTATAGAAGTGAATCTTTCCGTGGTGCAGTGTATGCAGGAAGATATCTGCGAGATGCTGTACGGGGTCATGGATGAATATGACATCCCCTATTCCTGTATCAACCTGGAAGTCACGGAGACGGTGATCGCAAGGGACATTCTCTGGAACACCATGGAGAGGATGACGGTGGGCGGTGTCACCTTCTCGCTGGATGATTACGGAACAGGATATTCCAACCTTACAAATGTCTTGAAATATCCGTTCCATATTGTGAAGCTGGACAAGAGTATGGTCTGGTATGCCATGGAAAATGAAAGGGCTATGTGTGCCCTGCGCCATACCGTGGCAATGATGCAGGATCTGGACAAGCATATTGTGGCGGAGGGCGTGGAGACCAGGGAACAGAGGGATATCCTGGAGGAACTGGGATGCCATTACCTTCAGGGCTATTATTTTTCAAAACCCGTGCCGGAACCGGATTTTCTGGAGAGACTGGCATAGTGCACTGACCTGCAAAACGATATTTTGGGAGATATGGTGGAATGAATTTTCTGATGCAGTTTCTTTTGCTGGTGACAGGATTTGTACTATTGATGAAAGGGGCAGACTGGTTCGTGGACGGCGCCTCCAGGATAGCGGACAGATTCGGGATTTCCCAGCTGGTGATCGGACTGACCATCGTGGCAATGGGGACTTCCCTGCCGGAAGCGGCGGTCAGTATTGCCTCCGCGCTGAAAGAAAATGCAGGGATCACCATCGGCAATGTGGTGGGCAGCAATATCCTGAATATACTGGTGATCCTTGGTCTGACATCGGTGATCCGCAGGATTGCGGTTCAGAAGTCCACCGTAAAGTATGAGATTCCCTTTATCATCGCTGTCACGGTACTTCTGGCAGTCATGGGGCTGGCTGACCATATGGTGAGCAGGGCGGAGGGCGCTGTGCTCTGGGCATTCATGCTCCTGTATCTGCTTTATCTGCTGAAAATGGCAAAGAACGGGGAAAACCGGGAGGAGGCAAAGCCGGACAGGAAAGGCGGACTGCCGAAGATGTTGCTGATGGTGGCGCTGGGGGCGGCCATGATCGTGCTTGGCAGTGATGTGACGGTGGACGCAGCCACGGAACTGGCCATTCTGTTTGGCATGGATGACAGGGTGATCGGACTGACCATCGTGGCATTCGGCACTTCCCTGCCGGAGCTTGTGACCAGTGTGACTGCAGCTTTGAAGGGTAAAGCGGACATTGCGGTGGGCAATGTGGTGGGCAGCAATCTCTTTAATATCCTGTTTGTGGTAGGGACTTCCGCTCTGATCACGCCGGTGGAATATCAGGCGGACTTTCTGGTGGACAGCGTTACGGCTGTGGCCGCGGCGGCGCTCCTGCTGGTCTGCGTGGCGAAAAAGAAGAGCCTGGGGCGGCTGGGCGGCACGGTGATGCTCGCAGGCTATGCGGCATATTTCGCCTACCTGATGGCGTAGTCACTGTGGCTTTGATGTGATACGAAAGAGGAGCGGGCGAGGCAGGCTTGATAGTAAACTTTCAAATACTGAGTGGTATGAGTACTGAATCACGCAGGGGGTATACACATGAAAAAAGCTATTGAATGGGGATATCTGATCATTCTCGTGATCTGTGCGGCGCTGTTCCTTCTTATGTTTGCCACGTTCCGGATGGATGTCCGGCAGAGACAGGAGCAGGAAGGATTTAAACAGGTAACGGACTATCAGAGGGAGATCGTCAGGAGTGAGGACTGCCCTACGGGACAGAAGTCTGTCTACAATTTTAATGCGGGACAGCTGTCCGAATCGGATGCTTCCCTGATCTTTTTCTCTCTCCACCAGCTGGTGACGGTGAGCCTGGACGGGGAGGAGGTCTACAGCATAAAACCTGACAGTGGGAATTCTTTTGGCAGTACCACAGGCTGCGTATGGAATGTCGTGATGCTGTCGGAGCAGGACAGCGGAAAGCAGGTAACCATTGAGATCGTTCCGGCCTACAGCTCCTCCGATGAGTTTGTGCCTGATTTCCTGCTGGGGAGCCGTTATGCCATCTGCAGGGACAGGATCCTGGCAGGGCTGCCCAGCATCATATGCGGGATCCTGGCAATCCTGATCGGCGGATTTTATATTGCCTATATCCTCTATAACAGGCGGAACACAGAGGTTGACAAGAGCCTGCTTTTCCTGGGCTGCTTTTCTGTCCTGCTGGGCTGTTGGAAAGTAGTGGATACCAATGCCTTTTATCTGCTGGTACCCGACAAGGTGGCATTTTCCTACGCTGATTTTCTTCTGCTTGCGCTGGTGCCGGTTCCCTACTGCCTTTTCATGCGGCAGATGCACAGCAGCTCGGACAAACCGATCTGGAATGTGCCCTGTATTGCCAGCATGGCGGGCACCTGTGTCGTGATCGCGGCGCAGCTGTTACATATAGCCGATATGCGGCAAATGCTGAGGCTGATCCATGTGATCCTTCTTCTGCTGGCGGTGGTCTGCGTGATCATGCTTGTGGGGGAAGTCAGGACAGTGGGGCTGAATAAGAAGCTGAAGAAGAATATCTTCTGCATCGGACTGTGCGCGCTGGGACTGGTGACCGATATGGCGATCTATTACACCACAAAGGGGAAATTCCAGAGTTTTCTGGGCATCCTGAATTTCCTTGTCTATAACCTGGTGCTGGGCGTCAGCACCATGCAGGAGGCCAGGGAGCTTATGAAGATCGGTATGCAGGCGAAAAAGCTGGAGCAGAAGGCATATCACGATCAGCTGACGGGACTGTACAACAGGACGGCATATGCGGACGATATCGGCGGCGCATTTGAACCGGAGCACTGCATTGTGGTCATGTGCGATCTGAACGACCTGAAAAAGTGTAATGATACCCTGGGACATGAAATGGGAGACAGGTATATTAAAGAGAGCGCAAAGATCATTCACGAGTGCTTCGGGGACGGTGGGCGCTGTTACCGGATGGGCGGGGATGAATTCTGTGTGCTGTTAAAGAACCATAGCCTTGTGGACTGTAAGAAACGGGTCGGGCGGATGAAGGAGAAATGCGATCAATATAATCGGGAAAACGATTGTTTCCTGATCCGGATCGCCTGCGGGTATGAACTGTTTGACAAGCGCCTGGACTATGATATCAATGATACTTCCAGGCGGGCGGACAGAATGATGTACCATGAAAAATTTACCATGAAACAGCAGCTGGCAGGAGCCATTTAGAGGCGCCTGCCAGTGTAATACAGTGTTGTATTATTTCCATATCTGCATTGCCATATAGGAATTGTGATATTCCTGGCGGTAAGTGACGTCCTCCAGGAACCAGTCGGGCGGAACAAAGGCCTCCGCCGCTTCCTTGCTCCCAAACTCTACCTCCGCCAGTATCAGGGGAGCAAAAGGAGGGTCAAAGACATCCAGTTCTATCGTCAGGGAATAATCTGCCGGCGGTTTCGGGAAATCCTGGCGGAACATGGGATGCGCCAATGGAATCAGATAACGCTTTTTTGAAATGATATTACCATCCACCTTTTCCCGCAAATGATAGTAGGACTCCTTATTTAATAACAGGTTATGTTCTTCACGCGTCATCATGCCGCTTCCCTTATAGGTAAGATAATATTCTTCATCTTCCCTGCGGACACGGACCACAGGATTTGTATTCAGATACCCCTGTTCAATATGGTGAAATGGATAGCTCCCCAGATTGGAGGGAAGCTTCTTGATTGTAAATTTCCGTTCTATTTCCATAAAGTACCTCGCTCCTCTATAAGTATACCATATATTTTCTGATTTCCCAACCCATAATTGAAAATTTTAGTGTAAGAGGGTATAATAAAAATCACTGCTCACTCTGTGACCAGTAACATCTACAAGGGAGTTCAATGAGCTCCTCGAAACCGCGGTTTGCGTGAAAACGTCTCGCGGTGGCGTGGGTGCGAAGAGGGACATGGGGAAGGGCATGAACGGAACAGTTATTAAGCAATAGAAAAGGAGGACAACATTTATGGGTAAGGCTGCAATATTTTTGGCGGAGGGCTTTGAAGAGATAGAGGCGCTGACAGTGGTGGACATCTGCCGCAGATGCGGGATCGACATTGACGTGGTATCTATTGCAGAGGAGGTTCAGGTAGTCAGCTCCCACAGTGTGACAGTGACGGCGGACAAGACATTTTCCCAGGCGGAGTTTGACACATATGACATGCTGATCCTTCCGGGCGGTATGCCGGGGACAAAGAACCTGGAGGCTCACGAACCGCTGATGAAACAGATCGATGCCTTTTATGCCAGGGGCAGGTATATCGCGGCTATCTGTGCTGCCCCCAGCATTTTCGGGCACAGGGGTATCTTAAAGGGAAGAAACGCCTGCTCCTATCCCAGCTTCGAAAGCCATCTGGAGGGCGCTTCCGTGACGGAGGGTCCGGTAGAAATATCAGACCACGTGATTACCTCCAGGGGTATGGGCACCGCCATAGATTTCGGGCTGGCTGTCGCCGGTGTGCTGGGCACTCCCGAAAAGGCGGAAGAGATCGCGAAGGCCATTGTATATAAGCAGTAATGCCGTCAATACGGCATGTCGAAAGGGAACAGAAGGATGGGAAAGATAATCATATTGGAAGAAACCACAAGATACCCCCTGACGCTGATGGGACAGAGGGCAGGAGTATGCTGGGGAGGAAATATACAGGATAAAGATAAAAATTACAAAAGGGGACTGGACTGTCTGGAATCAGGGCATGGACGTGTGCTGGAATATGTGAATGTGGAGATGGTCATGGAGGGCTATTCCGCAAGGGTAATACGGGAATGGTATACCCACATCGGCGGCGCCCCCACACGGTTACAGGCAAGCACCCGCTATATCAACTACAATGATTTTGATTATATTGTGCCTCAATCCGTGAAGAATCATAAAGAGGCGGAAATGCGCTATGAAAAATGCATTTCCGAGATCAAGGACTGCACCCGGTATCTGCTGGAGGAATGTCAGATCCCCAGAGAGGATATCGCCATGCTCCTGCCACTGGGAATGCAGACCAAGATCGTGGACAAGAGAAACCTCCGGAATAGATCGGAAGAGCGTCGTTAGGGAAAGAGTGTTCTGCAACAGGGCAAACTGGGAATACCGCGGCATGATGAACGATATTCTGACCGAGCTTGGCAGGCTTTCCGACGAATGGGCATACATCGTAGAGCATTATTGTGAGCCGAAATGTAAAAAGCTTGGGTACTGTCCGGAGAAAAACTCCTGCGGCCTTATGAAAAGGCGCGACGGGAAGTACCCCGACCTGACAGATCCTCGCGGCTGAGAACATTCGATCCATATTTGTCCCATATTACAATTTTATCATCCGCTGAGATCTCCCACAGGTGTCTTGTCCCTGTGGGGATTTTTTTCCCGGGGAATTTGATTTTTTGGCATAATACGACAAAATCCTTGTTTGTTACTACAGATGTATAGTAAAAATGTAATAGAATGGTATTTGTTGGTAAAATATAGGCGGGACATTTTCGATGGACGGGAGGGATTCTATGGGAAATGAGGAAAATGCAGGCAGGGAACTTTTTCTGAAAAGCGCTTATTATACGGGGAAGCTTCTCCATGCCACAGATCTCATCAGAGAGCAGAACTACGGAAACAGCAAGCTGGAGTTCCTGAACCGGAAATTTTACGGATGGGGCATCATTGAAGGATGTGATATGTTGTGAACTGTAGATGTAAACATTTCCGTAAAACGCAGTATTTT
>CANDMD010000094.1 GCA_947385725.1 uncultured Lachnospiraceae bacterium
GTTGCATCACTGTTTATTTGTCAAGGTTCCCTGTTGTCGCCTCAGCGACAGCTTAGTTATAATAGCATAAGAAATTTACCATGTCAACTACTTTTTTCAACTTTTTCCCCGACTTTTTTCAGCAGGCACACTTTTCACCCTGGCTGAACTATTCATCCCATAAAATCCAGGGAATCTGCCGGTAATCTCCGATGATCCTCTCGATTCCCGCCGCGATCATATTATGCTGGTATATCCATGTCAATATCTGGCTTTCTCTTGTATATTCGGTTATGATACCGGCCACAACCCCCATATTACCCAGGTTTCCCATCAAAATAAAAGTATAGATCGTCCACAGGATCAAAACCACTTCAAAAATGCCGAACACCGCACCCAGCAGTTTATCAGCAAAATGTATTACCGGGAGTCTGGAAATGGCCTTTGCGGAAAAGAATACCACACCCAGAAAGTGATGCGCTAATCCTATCAGACACAGCAAAAAGACGGCAATGATCACACCTACAACCTTTCCCGACATATAATTTTTCGCACCAAATGCCACCAGTGCCGCCACCATGCACAACACAACCATTGAGATCAGTGAAATAATCTCCTTAATGATTCCCTTTTTAAACCCGTCTATCAGCTTGTACAGTGCAGCTACCGCCACAATAATCAATAATATGTTCATTTCCCCTCTAATCCTGCCTGCCGTTTCAGCAGCCAATGTTCTTTTGTTTTCCTTCCGGCTCCTGCCCTCTTACTTTAATTGAATGGTATCTATGGAGCTTTCCGTTACGATCACATATCTGTATGCGTTACCCGTGGGTAACATGAGTCTCACCGTTTTCGTAAAATTGCCGTTGAACTTCTCTATTCCATCCATTGTCATGATAACACATTCTGTTTCGTTGTACACCACAAAATTGTCCTGTCCAAAGAAAATATCCGTGTAATCCGTATCAAAAAAATAGCTTCCTTTCTTTCCGGCATCCGCCCCATATACATCCATACGGTACTTTTTGTCCCCTTCATCCGCAAGGTAAACCAGTCCCACATACTTGTCATTATAGAATATTGACTGTACTTCTTCCTCAAACAGGTAGTATGCCATCCTGACCGGCTTCTGTGAATCTCCGCCATAAAACATGAGGCCGCCGTCTCCCACGGCAAACGCCGTCCTGTCATTCATAAACTGGATATACGGAACCAGCATGTCCGTATACGAATCGGTACTTACAATAAAATCACTGTTGTTCTCACCGACGCGGCCAAAATTATAAAACACGATATTGGTTTTCAGAACGCCCGCATCCACATAAACAAAAGAAACGCCCAGAAGTTCCCCGCCGGGCGACAGGCTGACTGCCATCGGATACCCCGAACTGTCCATTCGCGTCCGTCCCTCATATGTACTGTCTCCGCTGGCAGGATATGTATTGACCCATGTGACATCCGTATCGGCAAGCACTGCCGTTACCGTGCCGTCAGCCGCTACCGCTACATCTCTGATCGGCAGGTTGGTAGTGATCTCATTAAGACGCTTTTCCGTGTCATGCACATAAATGTTTCTGCCATTATAGCTGGCAATGGCAGCGGTACTTCCGCAAACAGCTGTCTTGATATCCTGTATCTGATAGGTCTGGTTCCATATTACATTTCCTTTGGCATCCGTGCAATGGGCGCCATCCTTACTGTAAGTCAGGATAGTGTTTCCCAACCTGATATCCGTAGCACCGGTAACTGCTTCTCTCTCCACTGTTGAAATAGTATCGTAATCCGTATAGACATGGCGTCTGTACTGCACTGCCACCAGCACGATCAACGCTATGGCAGCTATCGCGATCAGAAGGATCCGGTACATGGAAGTCAGTTTATGTTTCCGGATCTTTTTCATATAGTCTGCTTGCTTTTGCTCGCGCTTTTCTCTTTCCATCATGAAATTTTTGATATCTGCCATGGTGCCTCCGCATGCCATTTTTTATCGACCCGAGATAACTCCGCCGCTATGCGGTACTCTTTATCTACACGGCATAAGTATACCACATATATCCTGCTATGGTAATAAAATTTTCTGCCCCACCTTAATATCGTCCGGATTGCTGATATTGTTCAGGCTGCATATTTCCCGTACTTTCTCATCGCTGCCGTAAGTTGCTATACAGATTCCGATCAGGGTATCCCCTCTTTTAATAACATATGATGTCGGTTCGGATGACGGTTCGGGCGTGGGAGCCTGGGTCGGTTCAGGTGCAGAGGGCTGCGTCGGCTCAGATGCAGAAGGCTGCGTCGGTTCAGGTGCAGAGGGCTGCGTCGGCTCAGATGCAGAAGGCTGCGTCGGCTCAGATGCAGAAGGCTGCATCGGCTCAGATGCAGAAGGCTGCATCGGCTCAGATGCAGAAGGCTGCATCGGCTTAGGTGTAGAAACCGGTTCCGAAGCGGATGTGGGTACCGTCGCCCCGGACTGCACGGCTGCCGGTTCTGCGGCCGAGTCATTTTCCATCCGGATGGCCTCTGCCAGTTTATCTTCGGCAACTATGGTTCCAGCTTCAGCGGAAAAGTTAGATACCTCCATCACATCAGGAATCTGCTGTTGTGAGATACTATCCACCATTCGTCTGGCCGCCGCCTGTAGATCATTCCATCCGTTTCCGTCATTTATGGTCGTCAGTCCCACCACGCACAGCAGCGCGAAAACGACTGCTGCCGAATATTGCATCCTGCGAAGGCTGCTTCCGGACTGCTTGTCCTTTACGCGCCTGTCACGGTTATCCGTGCGCTTCCTTTCCATCTCTGCCTGCATGCGCCTTTCTTCCTGGCGCTTTTTGACCATATCATACTTTTCCTGTTCGACCTGCTCCGGTACCGCGTCCTCCTGGCGCTGTTCCAGCATATATGCCAGCATACTGTCGTTCTTTTCGTAAAACTGTGCATATCCCGATATGTATCTGCACACTCCCTGTTCACAGATCTGGAATCCCTCTATCATCTCGCCGTTTAAAATCTTGTATCCCAGAAAGCTATATTCCCTGAAATAGCGCTGTCTCTGCCTCTCTGCCTCCTGCTGTACCGCCTGGGATAAATGGCGGCTTTCACGCTGAAGGAAATTGAGTTTGCCTGCCCCATACAGGAACAGATAGCTGATTCCAGCCTCTTCCTTGCGGGTTCCATACAGAGCCACCGCCAGATTTTTATCCCCTGCCACCCTGTTCAACTGCTTTAAATAAGATACGACATAATCTTCCGCATAAATTTTGCAAAATTTATCAGATTCCCCGATCTGCGTTATATTTTTAGGTAATTCCATAAAAACACCTCCCACACCGTTTTGATTAATCATAGCATTCGGCATGCGAGGTATTTTAGCATTCTTTGTCGCGTTGTTCTAAAAAGTGCTCGACATTATTTTTATTTCTAAGGCTCAAATCCCAAACTGGTAAACCGTTTCCGAATCATATTCCCGCTCCCCGCCAAATACGCAGGAAGGGAAATCAGGATGGTGGATGGCATCGGGAAAATACTGTGTTTCCAGGCAAAGCCCCATACGGGCATCATACACCGCGCCGCCTTTTCCCTTCTGCTCCTCGATAAAATTGCCTGCATAAAACTGTACGCCGGGAAGGGTGGTAAAAGCCTTCATCACCCTGCCGCTTCCGGGCGCTTTCACAGTAGCGATATGGCGCAGGCTGCCATCCCATCCGTCGATGACCCAGTTGTGGTCGTAACCGCCGGTCAGCCCCAGCTGTTCAAATTCTTCCCTGATATCCCTGCCCACCTTCTTCGGGGTTGTGAAATCCATCGGAGTACCTTCCACCGCCGCAATTTCCCCGGTGGGAATTGCGCCCTGTACAACGGGCGTATAGCGGGACGCTCCCAGCCAGAGTTCATGCTCCTCCATGCTGCCGCTGTCATGCCCGTCAAGGTTAAAGTATGTATGGTTGGTCAGGTTCAGTACGGTCTTACTGTCACTTCTCCCGTGGTAATGCAGTTTCAGTTCATTTTCCTCCGTCAGGGTGTAGCGCACACTGATTTCCTTTTTACCCGGGAATCCCATGCTTCCGTCATCACGCAGCGTGAAGATCACACTGTCTTCCTCCGCCACCGCTGTCCAGACACGCTTGTGATATCCCTTTTCCCTGTGACTGTGCAGATTGTTAATCCCGTCATTCACATCCAGCTGATATGTGCGTCCCTCTATTTCAAAAGACGCGCCCGCGATCCTGTTGGCGCTGGGGCCGATCACCACTCCGAAAAAGCTTGGGTTTTTCAAATAATCTTCTGCCTTGTCAAAGCCCAGTACCACATCCGCCATCCTGCCGTCCCTGTCCGGTACCAGCACCTTTACCAGCGCCGCACCCAAATTCGACACAGCAACACTCATTCCGCTGCGATTCGTCAGGGTAAACAGTTTCACCTGTGTCCCGTCAGGACAGGTTCCAAATAAAGTTTCTTCCATCTTCATAACACCTCTATTCCAGTTCCGCATCCACCTTCCAGCCCTACAATTCTACCCTGCCCTCCAGGGCTCTCAGCAGCGTCACTTCATCGATATATTCCAGGTCACCGCCGACGGGCACGCCGCTGGCGATACGGGTCACTCTGATACCGGTGGGTTTGATCATTTTACTGATATACATCGCTGTGGTCTCGCCTTCCAGGCTGGAGTTAGTAGCTATGATAACCTCTTCCACCTCTCCCTGGAGACGTTCCACCAGTTCCTTCAGCTTAATATCTCCGGGGCCAATTCCCAACATAGGGGAAATGGCTCCATGGAGCACATGATAGACCCCTTCATATCTGCCGGTTTTCTCATACGCCGCCAGATCCCTTGTATTCTCCACCACCATGATCAGCCCGTGATTGCGGTTCTTATTGGCGCAGACCGGACAAATATCACGGTCCGTCAGAGTATAGCATTCCTTACAGTACCTTACATTCTCTTTCGCCTCCAGAATGGAGGAGGCCAGTCGCTGTACTCTGTCCTTAGGCATATTGATCAGGTGAAAAGCCAGACGCTGTGCCGATTTATTCCCGATCCCGGGCAGCGCCGCCAATTCCTCTATTAATTTATTAATATGTCCGCTGTATAGATCCATCAGAAGGGGAAGCCTCCCCCGAGTCCGCCTGTCATCCTGCCCATCAGCTCCGCACTTGCTTCCTCCGCCTGGCGCAGAGCCTCATTAGCAGCCGCCATGATCAGATCCTGCAGCATCTCGATATCTTCCGGGTCAACCACTTCTTCAGATAATTTGATCCTCAGGATTTCCTTCTTACCGCTTACCGCTACTTCCACGGCTCCTCCGCCTGCCGCCGCCACAAATTCCCTGGTTTCAAGTTCCTTTTGTCCCTCCTCCATCTGACGCTGCATTCTCTGTGCCTGCTTCATCAGGTTTGTCATATTTCCGGGCATTCCGCCTCCGGGAAATCCTCCACGCTTTGCCATTTCAATACCTCCAGCTTTATTCTTCTTCCAATTCAATATCCATATTGACAAGTTTGGACAGGTCCACATAATTCTCTTCAAATTCGCCCTGCCCTTTGACAGCCTGAATGGTAACCTCTATCTCTTTGCCGGCATAATCGGAGAGCAGCGCCTCCAGCTGCTGCTTATTTTCCACGTGATGTGTAAAGTAATCCGACGCCATGCCATCCTCCAGCACGATCATCAGCCGGTTGTCACCACCAAGGCTGAGTTTCGCCCCCTTCAAATATGTCCTCATGGGATTTTCCGCGCTGCCCACGATGGCCGGCCATTGGCTCACAATTTGCTGCACATCCTCCGGAATTGCCTTAGGGAGCTGTGGTTTCGGCTTTTTTTCCTTATCTGACGTATTGGTCATCTCTCTTGCCGCAGCCGTGACCACAATGCCATTCTCCACTTTATCCTCCACCTGGCGGATCCGGTCCAGAATCGCATCCTGATCCGTCTCCATCTCCGGCTTACAAAGCTTGATCAGGGCGATCTCCACCAGTATCCGCTTCTGGGCCGCATAGCGAATCTGTCCTGACAATTCCGAAAAAATCCTGATATAGCGGACGATCCTGTCCATGTCCAGCATTGCGGATTCCTCTTTCAGACGTTTTAAATTGTCCGTGGACATATCGATCACATCTTCCAGGTGATCCGATGCCTGTACCAGCATCAGGTTCCTCAGATACCAGGTAAAATCCGTCACAAACTGAGTCAGTTCCCGCCCCTGCATGACAATCTCTTCCAGCAATCCCACACAGCCAGGCACATCCCTGTCCAGGACATACCGCAGCAGCCGGCTGAACACTTCCGTATCCACCGCTCCCAGCACATCCAGTACTTTATCATAGGTCAGCTCCTGTCCCAGGTGAAAAGCGATACACTGATCCAGCAGGCTTAACGCGTCGCGCATAGAGCCGTCCGCCGTCTTGGCAATATACCGCAGAGCCTTTTCCTCCACCTGTACGCTCTCTGCATCGATCAGTTCCTTCATCCGGCCGGTGATGGTATCAATGGAAATCCTTTTAAAATCATATCTCTGGCACCTGGAAAGAATCGTCACCGGCAGCTTGTGCACCTCTGTGGTGGCCAAAATAAAAATCACATAGGAAGGCGGCTCCTCCAAAGTCTTCAGCAATGCATTGAATGCGCCTATGGAGAGCATGTGTACCTCGTCTATAATGTATACCTTGTATTTCCCCTCTGCGGGAGAATAGGATACCTCTTCCACAATCTCGCGGATATTGTCCACGCCGTTGTTGGAGGCGGCATCGATCTCAATCACATTCATGCTTGCCCCTGCCGCAATGGCCCTGCAAATACGGCACTCCCCGCAGGGACCGTCCTCGGAGGGATTCTCACAGTTCACTGTGCGGGCAAAAATCTTCGCAACCGTTGTCTTTCCCGTTCCCCTGGTGCCGGTGAACAGATAGGCATGTCCGATACGGTTTGCCTTCAACTGGTTTTTCAGGGTGGTCACAATATGATCCTGCCCTTTCACGTCCTCAAAGGTATCCGGACGGAATTTTCTATATAACGCTGTATATGACATTCTTGTCACCTTTTTTATATTAATCTTTTCACACTAACCCTCGTGCTGTAACCTTGCCGCGATCCGGATGAAAAACGCCGTATTTCACGCTAATCTCCAAAAGAAATGCCGAGCAGTTTTGCCTCCTGCACGATGGTAGCGTCCGGCTCGATCATTTTCAGCTTGCCCGCCACATCTTCCAGGGGAACACGGACCACCTCACGGTTTTTATATCCCACCATGAATCCGTACTGGCCATCCAAAATCAGCTTGCCTGCCTCCGCGCCCAGGCGGCTGGCAAATACCCTGTCATAAGGGCAGGGGCTCCCGCCTCTCTGGGTATGGCCGGGAACCGTTACCCGAACCTCTCTGCCTGTCTTCTGCTGAATGGCTGCCGCCACTTCATATGACACGGAAGGCTGGGTTCTCTTTTCCAGCTTTTTCTTATAATCCTTCTTGGAAAGTTTAGCGTCCTCCTTGGAGATCGCGCCCTCCGCCACTGCGATAATGGTGAAGCGGCTGCCCCTCTTTTCGCGTTCCTCGATCTTATCTATCACCTTGTCAATATCATAAGGGATCTCAGGGAGCAGGATGATGTCCGCGCCGCCTGCCATACCGGCGTTCAGGGTCAGCCAGCCGACCTTGTGTCCCATGACCTCCACGATGAACACGCGTCCGTGGGAAGCCGCCGTGGTATGGATACAGTCGATGGCATCCGTAGCAATGTTCACCGCGCTTTGGAAGCCGAAAGTCATATCAGTACCCCAGAGATCGTTGTCAATGGTCTTGGGCAGAGTGATAATATTCAGCCCCTCCTGCCTCAACAGATTTGCAGTCTTATGGGTTCCATTGCCGCCCAGAATCACCAGGCAGTCGAGCTGCAGTTTATAGTAATTCTGCTTCATGGCCTCCACTTTATTCAATCCGTTCTCATCCGGATCCTGTATGGTCTTAAAAGGAGTCCGGGATGTGCCCAGGATGGTACCGCCCTTTGTCAAAATACCGGAAAAGTCCTTTCCTGTCAGCATCTGGAATTTACTGTAAATCAATCCCTTATAGCCATCCAGGAATCCGTATATTTCAACTTCCTCCTTACTGTGGGCCAAGGTTTTCACGACGCCTCTCATGGCTGCGTTCAAAGCCTGACAATCCCCGCCGCTGGTCAACATACCGATTCGTCTCATACTCAGTTCCTCCTGTCTTTTTCTGGTACACTGTATTATTCCTGTATTAATTGTTACCGTTTTACAATGAACCTACATCTAAAATATTACCCTTTCTGGAATAAATTTGCAACTGTTACCGGAAAAATCGTAACAGCTCTTGCAAAAATGACCGGCATATTATAAAATAAGGATTGTCTGCCAAGGCAGGCTACGGAGATGTACCCAAGTGGCTGAAGGGTCCGGATTCGAAATCCGGTAGGTCGGTTTTGCCGGCGCATGGGTTCAAATCCCATCATCTCCGCTTTCAGCAGGCACCGGGAAAACTCCGGTGCCTTTTATCGGAAAGGCTTTGCAATGAAAATAGGAACTTTTATACGTACCCTTCTGCTGCCTCCGCTGACGCTGGCCTGTGTGCTCTCCGTTCCGTTTGTGATACCCGGAACCGGCAGTACCGTTCCCGGCTTCTCTGAAAGGATTCCGGAAGAATCCGGCGGAGAGGATTCTTCCGATCCCGGATCTCCCCTGACAGAAGAAAGCGCTCCTGCCCGGACTCCGGAACCGGAGCACGCATTCGAAGAGTACGATATCACATTGATGGCTCTGGGAGACAACCTGATGCATATGGGGATTGTCCGCGGGGGATACTGTGAGGACGGAACCTTCGACTACTCTTTCCTGTTTCAGGATATGGAAGAATTTCTTGCCGCCGCCGATATCAGCATCATCAATCAGGAAACCGTCTTTGGCGGGAACCAATTGGGATTCTCCGGCTATCCCCGTTTTAATTCCCCCTGCGAGGTGGGCGACGCCATTGCCGCCGCAGGGTTTACCGTGGTGCTCCATGCCACGAATCACGCCGCCGATCAAGGCATAGACGGCATCTATAACTGTGTCTCTTACTGGGAAACTCATCCCGAAATCCTGATGACTGGCATAACCGGCGAAACGCCGGCGGATACGATTCCCCTGCTCCAAATCAGAGACGTCACCTTTGCCATACTGAACTATACGTACGGTCCCAACCTGGGTACGCTCACGCCTGAACTCAGGGGACATCTGAACATGCTGTGCGCCTGCGATGAGACCACCGGCGCCATCGATTTTACTTCCATAAATCCCCGGGTATTGGAAGATATCAGGGCTGCCAGGGAACTGGCGGACATTGTTGTCGTCTGCCCCCACTGGGGCACGGAATACCAGAGCACTCCCTCCTCCTATCAGAAAGACTTTGCCCTCCGGATGACAGAAGCCGGCGCCGACCTGATTATCGGAACACATCCCCATGTTCCGCAGCCTGTGGAATGGATCACTTCGGATAACGGCAACGCCGCTCTCTGCTACTATTCCCTGGGCAATTACGTTTCCACCCAGAAACAGCCTCTCTGTATGCTGGAAGAAATGGCATGGGTCACTTTTCACGTGACAGAGGACGATGTGTCCCTTTCAAAAGAGAAAACCGGGGTGCTGCCGCTGGTATGCCACTACCGAAGCGGTCCCGTCCGTCTGGAAGGAGTATATCCGCTGGAGGACTATACGGAAGAAATGGCCGTCCGGCACGGTATACGCAGCTACGGCGGCGTGGTCCTGCATCTGGAAGATCTGCAGGGCTGGAGCACGGATATCTTTGGAGATTTCATATTGCAAAAGTCGGATATTCTGTGAGGCACCGCAGTCAATATGCAGCACTCCGCGAGAGCCCCACAGTATCTCAGTCAATGATGCTCTTGACGTCTATTATGGTGTCATAATCTGCCTGGTAAATAACTACCCCTTTTCGGGAATTGGCGGAATGAATGATCTGGCCGTCCCCCATATAGAGCGCCACATGGGTGCATTTCCCGCCGGAGCCATAGCATATGATATCGCCTGGGCGGGCTTCGCTGTAAGCAATGCTTCTGCCGTCATTGGCAAGCTGTCCCGAGGGCGTCCTGCTGACGGAATAACCAAACTGGGCATAAATCAGGCTGGTAAACCCGGAGCAATCGGTTCCGGATTCCAGAGACTGGCCTCCATGGACATATCGGTTCCCCAAAAACTGTTTCGCGTATTCGATGATCCCGCTTCGCAGTTCCCCGCTGTCCGAGTATTCCCCGGAAGGAGACGCTGTCGTAATGGCGGTATTTTCCGCGGCCTGGGATTCGGACACATGCTGCCGCGCTTCCAGAGCCCGCCTTGCCGCCAGCTCCGCCGCTTCCTCCTCCAGCGTCCTGGCATAGACAAACTCTTCCGCCACCGTCACATACTCTGCCGCCACATATCCGGACTTATTTTCCGTGTACTGTACTTTCAGCCATTCACTGCCGGTCTCCAGGAGCTTCACCCGCTCCCCGTTGTCAATATATCCGATCCTGTCTGCTCCTATGTCAGGATTCTCCCTCACATTCAGCCTGTCCGCCAGCACCACGGCATATCTGGTCACATACTGGTCTATCACCTCCGCGGCTGCGTCCCCGTACAGGAAAAACTCAGACTTGATATATCCTTCCACATTCCCCGAGACAATCCGAAACCACTGTCCGTCCTCCCCCTCCACTGTCTCCAAAATCTGAGCCACAGCCCCATCATAAATCTTCCCTGCAATGGCGCTGTCCGTATTTGCTTCCACACGCACATTTACGTAATTGGTGACATTGGCAATGGCAAGGTCGGCATACTCGTTCTCCGACACCGTTTCCTCCAGCCCCTGTCCCGGCGGCGTGATCAGGGATGCCGCGGCGGTGACTGTCACGATCACACGATCCTCCGCTGCCGCCCCGGTTCCGATCCCGTCCAGGTACGTCTGGATCCCGCCGCTCATCAACACACTTCCCTGCGCCACTCCCTTACCGTTTTCTCCCTGCTGTGCCTGACCCGTCTCTCCCTGGTATACCTGACCCGTCTCTCCCTGGTATACCTGACCCGTCTCTCCCGCAGCCTCCGCCCGCAATGAGTATGCCTGTCCGATACCCGCAATGCACAATACGGCTGTTATGATCCCTGTTGAAATATAATTGATCCGTTTCTCTTTCATTGGCTGTCCCGCTGTTCTTTTTCTTTTGATCCGGTCAGGAATCCTTCCCGACTGATTTCCTGTTTTATCTTGGTAATTCAGAACCGGCCCCGAACCCCCTGCCTGGTTCTGAGCAGTTACATTTTAGCACTATAACCGGACGAAAACAATATCCTCTGACGCCTTTCCGGGCTCATCCTGTTACAGTTCAGCTCCGCTAGTACATCGAAAAATAAGTTTCTAGTACATCGTTGCATTAATCCTGAAGTAAATCAGTGCTTGATGTTTGCGTCAGCGCAAGGCGGAGGAAGGAGGCGATGCGGTGGCTTGCTTTTCTTGGATTTCTTGCTAAGGGGACGGCACGTCGCCGCCATCAAAGGATAGCTAAGCGGCAAATCATTGACAGGCGGATACAAATTCTATATATTATTACCAAGAAACGTAGACACATCTCCCCTGGCGAGGCACGAACAGATATGTACAAGCTTTTGAATGAAAACAAAAAACGGCTGGCAAAAACACTGCCCGCCTTGGGGACACAAGCCTTCCCATCACTGATAGGACATGATTGAAAAAAAATGTAAATTTTCGAAAAAAAATATACTTTTCCTGACGGGAATACTCTGTCTGGCATTGACGGCCTGCGGAGATTCCTTCTCGTCGGCATCGTCGGGGGCACGCTCCGACGGAGAACTGCCGGAAAATTTCTCCTGCAGTCCGGCCTCTTCGACGGAAGAATCCTGCCAGCCAAACAGCACGGTACAATCGGGCTGCGCCTCTACACAGTCCGGCGCTGCGGACAGCCTGCCTCAGATGCCTGCCGCTCCGGAGCCGGAACCATCTCCCGAGCTCACGCTGGTCATGGTGGGAGACATCCTGCTCCATACCCCTGTGGCAGAGAGCGGTCTGCGAGAAGACGGCAGCTATGATTTTTCCGCTGTTTTTGCCCATACAGAGGAAGAAATAGCAGCTGCCGACCTTGCCCTGGTCAATCAGGAAGTCATTTTAGGCGGTACTGAACTGGGGGTCTCGGGCTACCCTGCCTTTAACGCTCCCTATGAACTGGGAGATTCCCTGGTGGATGCCGGGTTTGATGTGGTGCTCCACGCCACGAATCATGCTCTGGACAAAGGCGCGAAGGGGATCCGAAACTGCATCGCCTTCTGGGAAAACAAGTATCCTGGCACTGCCTATCTGGGCATCCATGACAGCGCGGAGGATCAGGAGGAAATTTATGTATATGAACAGGATGGCATGAAGATCGCCATTTTAAATTACACCTACGGCACCAACGGGATTCCCCTGCCCCAGGGAATGGAATATGCTGTGGACCAGCTGACCGACCTTGACCGGATTGCAGAAGATCTGCGGTGCGCGGAAGAGCTTGCCGACTTTACAATCGTATGTCCCCACTGGGGAACAGAATACCGCCTGACGCCGGACTCACGTCAGGAGACATTGACACAGTTTTTCTGGGAAAACGGTGCGGATCTGGTACTTGGAACCCATCCCCATGTCATTGAACCTGTGGCATGGGTTACGGCAGACGGCATCCGGATCTGCGACCTGACCGAACAGGAAACCGCACAGGGCGCTTCCCTGACAGGAAATGAGATACAAAATGGCATGCTGGTCTATTATTCCCTGGGAAATTTTGTAAACTGGACTTCCGGCGTTGGTGACGGCGTGGCCAGCCGCATGGTCGGCGCCATGGCAAAGGTAACGCTGGAGCGCGGTGAGGACGGAACGGTTTTCATTAAGGAATACGGCATAGAGCCTCTTGTCTGCCATGTGGAAGAAGGCAGGGACGGCGTTACCGTATATCCATTATCCGAATATACGGAAGAACTGGCAGGAAAAAACGCCATCCGGTTACAGGACGACAATTTTTTCCTGCAATATTGTCATGATCTGATAGAACAGGTATTTTAATACATCCTTTTCCGAGAAGCGTCTCTGCGTAAAAGCCTATAATTAATCTTCTTCCTTTCTCACAAACATCAGTCCAAAGGTCCCTATGCCGCAGTTGCTGGATACGGTTGCCGAGGCTTTCTGCAGGATGACTTTCTCAAACCTGATATACTGCTCCACCTCTGCCAGCACCTCGTCGATCTGCCGGACGGTGCATCCCGCGTAAGTGAGAAACAGGAGACGGCTGTCGATCTGTCCGGGGCGATGAAACAGCTTCCTCACGTATCTCTTGTTTACCTGATGCAGGTTCCCCGCCTCGATCTTCCACAGCTTCAGCTTATTGCGGGACATGGCCAGCACCGGATGCAGGTTGAGGACAGTGCAGAGCTTATTGACAAAGCCTCCGACCTTACCGTTACGCGCCAGCGTCTCTGTGCTGGGCACCAGGAAATTGGAAAATACCCGGCTCTTAAATTTCTCCAGTGCCGCACAGATCTCCTCCACGCTTTTCCCTTTTTCGGCAAGGACGGCGGCATACAGCACCATCAGTCCGTGGCCGCTGCTGATATGTCCCGAGTCCACCACCACCACATTGTCAAAGCTTCTGCTGGCCTGGGT
>CANDMD010000095.1 GCA_947385725.1 uncultured Lachnospiraceae bacterium
ATCTCACCCACAACATACGCCTCCACCTCGTCACGGCTCATATCCAGGGAAACCGCCAGTTCGCCATACAGGCTTTCCTCCGCCAGATGGATATATTTTGCATCCACAGCCGTCACTTTTCTGCCTGCCTGGATCCGTTTCTGCTTTCTGAGATAGATCGTTTTAATGATCTTTACAAGTTCCTCACAGTCATTGGACTTCATACACTCCTTATACGCCTGCTCGGACAGTTTATCGTCAGTGAATGTGAGAAGCGGTATATCCGGTATATGACCGATCAGTTTCTTCGCTTCCTCAGGCTGCAGCACCTTCCGCATGGATTCCGAAGAATCCACCGGGATATAAACGGTACTTCCCGATACATATTTCGGTTTCAGTATATAGTATTTCCGTTCCTTGTCCACTCCCGTGATATCCAGTGTCGTAATGTCTTCCACCCTGCATACGCCTTTATTGCCACACACTACATATTCACCAATCTTAAACACAAAAATTCTCCTTTCTGCCGCCAAGCCGACCTTAGTGTTTCTACTTATTGTTATATCCTTATTTTAACAGAATAAACCCGGAATTGTCAAAATATTATAAACCCGTCAGAGAATTTCGTGAAAAAAGCTCATAAAAACAGAGCGGCATCTTGTGCATTTTGCCACTCTGTCCTTCCAATCTGTCTCATTCATTTCCTGGGGCATGTTTGAAATTCATTCAGCGCCGACCACAAAAATCCCACCTGTGCGCCACTCCTTAATCGATCACCTTGACGCTCTCGATCACGGGCTGGTTTTCCGCGGACACCGTGCCGTTTCCATCTGTCACGGGAGTGTCTTCGCAGATGGCATCCACCACCTCCATTCCTTCCGTCACATAGCCGAAGCAGGCATATTGTCCGTCCAGATATGTGCTGTCCTCATGAACGATAAAGAACTGGGAGCTGGCGCTGTCCACCAGCTGGGAGCGCGCCATGGAGATGGCTCCCCTTGTGTGGGACAGGTCATTCTCCACTCCGTTCAGGGCGAACTCACCCTTGATATGCTGGCCGGAGCCTCCTGTTCCGTTCCCCAGGGGATCACCGCCCTGGATCATGAAACCGCTTATGATCCGGTGGAAGGTCAGTCCGTCATAGAACCCGTCCCCCGCGAGCTTCAGAAAATTTTCCACTGTGATGGGCGCCTTGTCGCCATTCAGTTCCACGGAGATCGTCCCATAGTCCTTCACCGTGATCTCCACATGATGCAGACCCGCAGGATCAATGGACTGATCCTGTGCGGAACTGTCGCCGCTTTCGCCCTGGGAACCCGGTGCATCCGTGCTGCCCTGGACACCCGACGCCGCACCTGTGTCACCCTGTGTCCCCGATGCGTCCTGCCCTCCATTGCCGCAGCCTGTCAACGCCGCCAACAATATAAAAACCAATGTCAATTTACCTATATGCTTCCTCATCCCTCTGCCTCTTCCAACGTTTCCTTTCACTTTTCTTATCATTGCCAGGCCCCGTCATTACCAGACCCCCTATTACATCCCTGATCAGGGCAAGGGATGCAGCCATATCATCCTGTCTGTCCGTACTGGGCCGTCAGCCTTTCATATTCCTCCGTAATCCTGTTGAACACCTCCGGAGAGCCATTCCCATTGTCCGGATGGTATACCCGGCACAGATCTCGGTATCTTCTCTTGACACTCCCCTGATCCTTGCAGTCCGCGAAAAAACCCGGCGATGACTGCTGTGCCTGTCCTGTCTGCTGTGTCTGCTGTTCCTGCTGTCCGGTACTTTCCTGCCACTGCTCCTGATATGCCTCCGAACCATTCCCATAGGCATCCCCGGGAATGCTGAACACTTTTTTCTTTATGATGAAATAACGGATCACTGTCAAAAGATCCAGCACAGGTCCTCCAAAGCAGATAGCGCAACCGATCAGGGTCTGGGTAAATCCGCTCAACTTCTCCATACTGCCGACCCAGACAAAAATCAGGACCACCGCCACCACAATTCCCACGATCCAGTTGCGCGTCATTTTTACGCACAGCCAGAAATAAGATATAATTCCATAGGTGACTACAAAAGCGAAAATATTCACACCTGGGTTCTCCTTGAATTTCTCAAAGCTGAACCCCCAGTACATTCCGCCGGCAATCAAAAACGTTACCAGCAGCTTCACGGGAATCCCCCCTATTTTGCTGCGCAGTTCCGCCAGCTTCACAATCTTTAACTCATCCATCTCTCTCCTCTGTACCTCATAGCTTCCAAATGCGTGTAACATAAACACTATATGCCATATTGGACAGGAAGTCAATGGCTGTGGATATGTAACAGTTCAGCCCCGATCGTGCCAGGCGGCGACGTTGGCAACGGTAATTCTAGATACCTCAAAGCAATAACATAATGCCGAAACAATCTCATGTAAATATAACTTATTATTAGTATCACAGCATATAGTTGCCCCAAAAACCAAAGAACAGTATTAAGTTCCTTTACATCATCTTGGTTCAGTTCCTCCCTGTTATAACAGCGTTCAATCACATCATTTGAAGTATCCGTAATCTTGCTTAAGCATTTTAAGGAAAAACCATCTGCCTTATATTGATCTAGCAAAGACCATATATCTCTGATCTGCATGAAATTATTCATCACCTCCTCTTCTTAGATTGTAAAGCATAATTGTCTTAAATCAACAGATTCACACAAATTTGGCAAAACAGTTTTCTAAATCTCATTCCGCGCGAAATGACCTTATAACTCACTATATCAACATAAATCACGAAATTCAATATATGAAATATATAAATGCTGACTTGCCATTATTTAATTTTTATTGAATGTTATATTTGTATAGTTTGTCCAAAGCCCATTTACACCATTCTCTTTAACGCCCTCTCAATGGGATAAATGGAACCGATCAAAATAAAAATCTGTACCGCGCAGACGATGCCGCCCACAAGCCCTGTTACGCCAACCTCATTTCCTATGGCAGGGAGCATTGTAGCCACCGACAGCAGCAGCATCACCACCCCACACCGATACCACAGCTTCCCACAGTATCTGTGGGCGAACTCCCAGGTATCCTTGTTTTTCATGGACCGGGAAGTCCTGTAACCGAATACAGCGTTGATCTCTTTCGGCGGGTACTTCAGGAATAATCTCCCGAAAGCAATCATCATAAGCGGAATCATCATATCCATGATCAGCATAAAAATCCAGAACCCCATAATAACCTCCCTTTTCCCATGCACAGGCGACCATTGATCTGCAGCATGCTTTCCGACACCCAGTCCGGCAATCCCGTCACTCCTCCAGCCATACCGGCACACTTCCGACAATTCCGCACGCTTCCAGCCATACCGGCACGATGGGCATAAACAATCTCTGACAGTCCAGGCCTCAGCGTCGATATTGTTTCTCCAACCTCATATGGTACCACATCATGACAAATATCCCCCCGATGACAGTAAAAATTTCCAGGATCAGCAAAAGGACCTCATTACATCCGCACGCACTCCCTATCATCTGCGCAAGGACGCCGCCTATCATGACAACGCCATAGAGGATCCACATCATTCCATGCTTTTTGTTCCAGGCCTTCACATCCCGCAGTTCCTTTTCATCCGGGGGCTTCACTCCCGTGTAAAACCCCACCGGCTTCCCGCTCTTAATCTGGGACACGCCAATGCCTGCCATGAGCAGCGCAGCCAGACACATGATCACAAAATAGATAACAGTTCCTGCCATAACATTTTCCCCTCCCTACTTCACATAAAATCCTGCCACTTTCAGATCCTCATCCAGATTTATGGTGTAGGTCACACCCACCTTTTCATAAGATACCGTCATCTGCACCATTGCCATTTTTTGCCCGAACTGGCTGATCTCCAGGAGATAAACATTTCCCACATTCAGCATTTCTCCCCAGTCATCACCGATATAAAGCTTTATCTGTGAAATGGTTTCCTCCGACATAATCTCCGCCATCTCGCTGGTCAGGTAAGGCTGTAATGCCGCGTAATCCTCCTGCCCGAACAGGGAAACGACCAGTTCCGCCCTCTCCCGCACCTGTTCCTCCGAAAAGGTTTTGCTGTCGCTCAGATATCTCGTTTTGGGCAGCGCCCACCATACCAGGGATATTAGCACCATCAGGACAGCAAATACGACAGCCAGAATTTTCCACAGTCTGGCTCTGCCTGCGGCCCGCTTCTCCGCATCGCTGAAGTTCTCATTGAATTCCCCTGCCAGTACCCTGGGTTCACCCATGCCCTGAATGACCTGCTCCGGGGATTTCCCCTCCTCCGCTGCCGCCTGTATGTCGGACGTAATCTGTTTTCTGATCTCCCGCTTTCTTCCACCGGAGCATTTCAAATACTTTGCCACCTGTCTGGCATATTTTTCTGCGTTCATACTGATACCCCTTTCATGATCAATTCTACCTTTTCCGAAAATCTGTTCCAGAGACTCCGCAGTTGTTCCAGTGTCTCACTGCCTTCCGCCGTGATGCTGTAATATTTTCTGGACACTTCCTTTCCCCTGGCTTCGCTCCATCTGCTCACCACCAGACCGTCATCCTCCATGCGATAGAGAATGGGATACAAGGTCCCTTCTTTCAGAAGGAACATATTGTCACTCTGCTCCCTCAATTCACAGATCAGCTGGTAACCATACTTTTCCTTCCCTGAAAGAAGCTGCAGCACCAGCATTTCCAAAACTCCTTTTTTCATCTGCTGTTCATATTTAGGTTTCAATCCCTCACCACCCTGTTTTCACATTTTTCTATCTTTTTCACTAATGCTTTCTGTAGATACGCTCAAGCCTGTTGTGATTGGCTGTCAGTCCAATGAGCTCTGCCGTGACTGCCATAATCCAAATGATCGTCGCGGTCAACGCATTCATGTAATTCAGCCCTACGGGAAAGGTGCCAAGGGTGAACGCCATGACAAGCCCAAACGTGATCAACGCCTTGCCGTGTCCCTTATTCCACGCTTTTACATCGCTTAACTGTTCCGCTTTCAGCGGCTTCTCACCGGTATTCATGGTTACCGGCGATTCACTTTTACACTGGTGGATCCCCAGCAGGATAAATATCAGGCCAATGAAACATGCGCCTGCAATGTTAACGAGATATACGGTCATGTGCCGCACCTCCCCTTCCGCCGTGTACCGTCATATTACTTTCCAAATACTTTGTATTGCTAAGTACATATTAATACATAGTTTTGTACCTGTCAAGCAATTTATCTGCGCCTGAACACATATCGCATCTACCGGTTACCTTTTACACCCACGCCACCGTAAGGCGTATATGCGCGCCTTTGCGTGACAGACAGGCAAAAAGGACAGGAGAGACCGTAAATCCGCTTCCCTGTCCTTTTCGACAATTTCCTTTTCAACATAATACTTTCTGTGCAATCTCATCCATATGAATGACCTCGGTATCTTTTTGATCCTCTTTATATTTATAAAGATGGAGCGATCCCCGCACCCGATCCAGTCATCCGATTACTTCCTCAAGTTTTCCCTGTTTATTATTTCATTGACTGCATGATCCTCCTCCGGGATTTTATCATCAACCTATTTTAATCCCCAGAACCGTCTATTCCAGTTCCTCCCGTACACACATCAAGGCAAAGCCCAACAGATTCTGTCCCTGCCACTCCTTCATGCCAAGGCGCCTGTCATCCTTCATCGACAGGCCGATCCCCCAGATCCTGTCCTGCACCGCGCATTCCGCCAGAACATTGGGGCGGGTGGCAAGAAGCCTTGCCTTCAGCTCCTCATTCTGCCGGAACT
This sequence comes from uncultured Lachnospiraceae bacterium, assembly GCA_947385725.1. Lineage (GTDB taxonomy): Bacteria > Bacillota > Clostridia > Lachnospirales > Lachnospiraceae > Acetatifactor. The sequence continues at coordinate 5,774 of CANDMD010000095.1, forward strand.
TCTCCCGCAGCCCCTTATATACGATCACCTGCCGCATCCCATTCCATATCAGGTCATCATACCCTTTTACTGCCCGTCCCAGCGCCTTGATCTTTCCCACATCCGAGGTGCCCCGGATCTGGTTTGCGGTGCTCCAGTCGTTGAACAGAACGGCTTTCTGATACATCATATACTGCTCCATGGAAGAATATTTCACGCCATCTATCTCAAAGTCAGAAAGATACCAGTTACTTAAATACCCATTCGCCTCATCCGGATTATGAAAACAAATTATCTCTCTCATTTGTTACCCATACCTCCCTGCATGCCTTGACGCACATACCGGTCAATATTCCTTAGTGGACTGTACTGAACCTGTTCAACCGCCATACACGCCTTTAAAAGCCCTGTATGTCTTCCCCATGCCTTCCCGGATATCCGTGTAGGCAAGTTCCAGTTCCTCCCTGCTCTTTTCATTGGAAACAAGAAGCGTCTCTTCCTGTCCCACCGGAAAAGGCAGGGGAACGCCCTGCTGCTGCGCCTGACTACAGGTCAGCGGGATCTCCCTGACTTCCACGTCCGCCGCCTCGGCCAGATACTGATACAAGCTGTCGTAATCCATGATTTCATCCTGACACAGGTTATATGCCTGTCCGTAAGCTTTTTCATTTAAGAGGCACCGCTTTACTGCCTCCGCCGCGTCCTTCACATAGACAAACTGAAAGCGGCCTGATGCGTCTGTAATATGGGGCAGAAGCCCCTGCTGTACCATAAAACGGATATATTCCGATTCCCTGGGAGCATAATTAAAAGGGCCGTAGAGGACAGCTGGTCTGAGTACCGAATATTGGACACTCCTTTCTGTACAGACCTCCGCAAGTTCCTGCTCCAGTGCCACTTTCCCGGCAATATATGTCCCTGCCTCACCGGGAAATATGCGGTCTTCAAAAGGCGCATCTTCTTTTTTCACGCCTTCTGTTCGCTGATAGACGTCCACCGTGCTGATCAGGATATACTGCCGGACATGTCCTCCAAAGTTTTCGAAGAACAGCCTGATATCACCCTTGTCATAGGCACAGAAATCCACTGCCACATCGTAATCTTCCCCGATATTCTGCCAGAGGGCCGGATCATGACGGTCTCCCCTGATCTGCTTCGCCCCCAGCGCTTCCACGGAATAAGTCCCGCGGTTGACCACTGTGATATCATGCATGTCCGCGGTCAACATCAGAAACACCCTGCCCAAGAAATAGCTGCCGCCTATTACCAATATTTTCATTGACATACCCCTGTCATTTTCAACAGATATCCTTTCATACTTTCAGACATGCCGGCGTAGCCGGCACAAACAATCTTGCAAATTTCCTTCCACATTTCCTATCATCCCGTCAGAAGCGGCCCAGTCCCCATCCTTTTACTGCGGTACATGCAGTCAGCGGGAAGCCCTCAGCCGCTTTCGGTTACTCTTATCCTGATACATAGCCTGGTCTGCCATTTCGCAGCATTCCTCAATCGGCACAGGCTTCTCTTTCGTACTCATGGCATACCCGATGCTCACGCCCAGCTGATACCGGATCTGCCTTCTGCTCACCTTATCTGCCAGTATCCTGTCGATCCGCTCTCTGAGCCCCTGCCAGTGTTCTGGTCTCGTATTACGGGAAAGCAGCAGAAATTCATCGCCGCCATAGCGCACCAACAGTTCATCCTCCTCCGTTACTTCCTGAAGCACCTTCGCAATGATGCAGAGCGCATGGTTGCCTGCCAGATGCCCGAACTCGTCATTGACCTTTTTCAGCCCGTCCATATCCATGATTGCCACCGTGAATTCATTCCCCGAGGTGTAATCGTCCCGGAACCGCTGTAAACCAAAACGGTTATACAGCCCTGTCATCTGATCCTTCATATGTAATTCGTCAAGCTTCTGTATGTTGCTCTGCATGATCATCTGGCGGCGCAGGTTTTCAATGCTGCTGCCTATGCTCTCATGACAGATACGGTAATTATAGATCTCTATGGGGAAATATACATTCAAAAATACCATATATCCAAAGTCCTGCTCCTTATAGTGCACCGGCAGGAAGATCAGCAGATCGCCCTCCCTGACCTCGGCAGGAAACAGTTTTTCCACAGGGAACGCCACATTTTTCAGCGCCCCTGTTCTTTTCGATATTCCGGTGACCGCCACCATGGTCCTGTCGTAGATCCTGTTCTGCTCCGTCTTCCTCTCGCTTTCCTCGTTCACGATATATTTCAGATCGCTCTGGTTCAGGCAGCAGAAGAAGTCCGAACAGCTGATCCCCTCCAGCATCCCCTTAAGGTTATCCGCCAGCTGGTCAAGGGAATCCACCTTTTCCAGGGCATTATTATACTGCATCATCCCGCTGACCTGGGTAGCCGCCTCCACCTTTGCAAGGATCAGTTCCTGATATCTCTTGCCGTATGCCAACGACTCATGATCATCACAACCGCAGCTGGTGCCATAATGCATCTTACACTCATAAAAGTTTTCCCTGTTCACCGCTTTTCCTGCCATCATGTCTTCCAGCAGGTCACAGCCCGCCTTCACCGCCTCCTCATCCTTCCTGTCCGCGCCCGTGAGCATGGGACGGAACACAATACTGTTGGTACTGTAATTCAATGTGCACAACAGCATATCATCCGGCACCCTGAATCCCCTGTCCTCCAGTTCCAGACAGAGACCAATCGCCATGACATCGTGGACACAGATCACAGCCTCCGCATCCCCGATCCCCGATTCCAGAAATTCCTCATACAGGCCGCGTCCATTCTGTATGGATACCTGCCTGGTTACCACCCTTCTCGCGTCATAGGCAATGCCTCTTTTGGCAAGGACCTCCCTGTACGCCTTTTCCATCTGTATGGAGATCACGTCGCCGCTATCCTGTTGCACAAGATTAATGCGCGTGCAGCCATGCTTCCCCGTGAGATGTTCCATCAGTTCATAGCCCGCTTTGTAGGCATCGATGGTCAGGAATGGAGCGTCGTCTGCCTGAATGTTTATGGTCACAAGAGGGGTTCCCTTCCCCCTGATCCGATCTGCAATCCGGCTGGCAAGCTGCCTGCTCCCCAGATTTCCCTCCATGATGCAGCCGTCAAACCTCACATAATTCAACAGATCATAAATAGCGCCCTCGCCGTGATTATGCCATGAATCATCATAGAAAGCCCCATAATTGCTGAACACATACAGCGCATAGCCGCCCCGCTCCTTTAGGGTCTGATGGGCTGCCTTGATAATGACCTTCTGGCGTTCAAAATTCGATGCATTTATGATCAACGCTATTTTCTTCGTGTCCTGCATTTTCTATGTACTCCTCTGGTAATGTGTTCACTGATTTTCCGTAAGAAATCCGACTGACATATCAATATATAGTATACCACATCCAGATCATGGTTTCACTATATATTTCGGTTTCACCGGCAAAACCGTAACAGCCCAAGATACTGTTCACCCCTGTCTGTCCGGTTCTCCCGCATTCCTGTCCGTGTACATGTCCAGAAGTCCCACCGTCTCGGTGGCTGGCCTGCCGTAACTGTTGCAGCATTTATGGGATACCTCTTTTCCCTCTGACTTTTCATCCATGACCACGCTCATCCGCACAGCTCCCTTTTCCAGTTCACCGTCCAGGTGCTTTAGAATGTCCTCCAGCATTGTCTCATCCACAGCATTGTCCTTTTTCGGGTCGATATCTTCTCTCATAATTAATCCTCATTTCTGCTCTTTGCGCATTTGTGACAGTCGGTTTTAACTGTGTCCTGAACCTTTTATATTACAATCTGTTTTGATTGTGTCACTGAACCATTTATATTATAATAAGCTTGTAACAATTTCCAGTCAACCTCAAAATATGCTTCGAGGAAAAACACATGAAAAGATCTCCAAAAAACAAATGGTACCTATCAGCGCTGATCCTCACCGTTTTCATATTGGCCGGATGCGGCCAGGGGAAAGGCCCGGCGGAAGCACCGACAGGGCAGGATCCTGTCCAACCCGCCATAACCTCTCAGACTAAGCCCTCCCCGGAAGCCGGCATTGACCCGGCCGCGGGCTCACAAGCCGGCACTGACCCGGTACCAGGCTCACAAGTCGGCTCTTCTCCGGCAGCAGGCTCAACAACCGGCACTTCTCCGGCAACAGACCCGGGAGCCAACATGAACCCGGCAGCAGGCTCCGCAGCACCGGGAGGCTCCGAATCTTCCCCCTCCGGTCCGGCAGGATCCTTCACGGCTCTCCATGGGGCTTTGTCCGTTGACGGCTCCGTTCTGACAGACCAGAACGGTGATCCGGTCCGGCTCTACGGTATGTCCACCCACGGCATCGCCTGGTTTCCCCAGTATATCAGCTATGACACCTTCCGCACCCTGAGAGACGACTGGAATACAAACTGCGTCCGTCTGGCCCTGTACTCCGATGAATACAACGGCTACAGCAGCGGCGGCGACAAGGAAAAATTGACAGACCTGGTAAAGAGCGGCATTGACTATGCCACGGAGCTGGGCATGTACGTGATCGTAGACTGGCATGTCCTGCACGATCAGGATCCCAACGTACACAAGGAGGACGCCCTGGGCTTCTTCCGGGAGATCTCCTCTCTCTACAGGAACCATACCAATATTCTCTATGAGATCTGCAATGAACCCAACGGATACGCTACCTGGGACAGCGTCAGATCCTACGCGGACGAAGTCATCCCCCTGATCCGTGAAAATGATGAGGATGCCGTCATACTGGTGGGTTCTCCCGCCTGGAGCCAGAATATCGATCAGGCGGCGGCTTCCCCGCTGGAATTTGACAATGTGATGTACACACTGCATTTCTATGCGGCCACCCACACCGACGACCTGCGTAACCGTCTGGAAACCTGTGTGAATAACGGACTTCCCGTGTTTGTCAGCGAATTTGGCATGTGCGATGCCTCCGGAAACGGCGGAAACGATTTCGTCCAGGCTGAAAAATGGATGGAACTGCTGGACGAATACCAGATCAGCTTTTTCTGCTGGAGCCTTGCCAACAAAGACGAAACCTGCTGCGTCCTGAATCCCGGCTGTGAAAAGACCTCCGACTGGGCAGAAAGCGACCTGAGTGAATCCGGCCGCTGGATCAGGGAACGGTTTATTGCCACCGGGCTTTGACTACCGCTGATTGTCGATTCTCGCGTACCCGCTTCCTGACCTCCAATATCATGGACGGCGCCACGGACAGTTCATCCACTCCCATACGGATCAGCTCCCCTGTCAGTTCTGTGTCCGCCGCCAGTTCCCCGCAGATCCCAGCCCACTTGCCGCATTTATGCGCATTGTCTATGACCATCCTGATCATGCGCAGGATCGCCCTGTGATGCGGATCACAAAAGTCCTCCAGTCTCTGGTTCTGCCTGTCAATAGCCAGCGTGTACTGGGTCAGGTCATTGGTACCGATACTGAAGAAATCAACCAGTTCCGCCAGTTCGTCACTGATCATCACCGCCGCGGGCGTCTCCACCATAATGCCCTGCTCCGGGATCCGGTACGGGATCCCCGCCTGTTTTAACTCCTGCGCCGCTTCCTCCACGAACCTGTAAATCTGCCTTACCTCCTCAACCGAAATGATCATAGGGTACATAATGGAAAGATTCCCATAAACCGCTGCCCGCAGAAGCGCCCGAAGCTGTGTCTTGAACAGTTCCGGCTGTTTTAAACAGATGCGGATGGCCCTGTATCCCATGGCGGGATTCTCCTCCCGCTCCAGCTGAAAACACTCCGCCTGCTTGTCCGCTCCGATATCAAGGGTTCTGATGATAACATGTTTCTGTCCCATGGCCTGTAGTACCTGCCTGTAAGCCAGGAACTGTTCCTCTTCCGACGGAAGGTCGTTACGTCCCAGGTACAGAAACTCACTGCGAAACAGTCCGATCCCCTCCGCGTCATTTTCCAGCGCATGGCTCACGTCGCCGATGCTGCCGATGTTGGCATAAATGCGGATCGCCCTGCCGTCCGTGGTCTCGCTCTTCTTCCCTTTCAGTTCCTGCAGCAGACGGATTCTCTCCTGCTCCTCCCTCTTCCTTATCTCCGCCCTGCCGCGCTGCGCTTCCGTTGGCTCGAAGATAACCTCTCCCGCCGATCCGTCCACGATCGCAGTCATACCTGTATGGATCTCGTTCAAGTCTACAGGCACCCCTGTCAGCGCAGGTATGTTCATTGTCCGCGCGAGGATCGCCGCGTGGGAATTGGCAGAACCGTGCACCGTCACAAAGGCCAGGATTTTTTCCTGGTCCATCTGCACTGTCTCGCTGGGGCTCAAGTCCTCCGCCACAACCACCGATGGCTCCACAAAAGAGAACTCCGCTTCCTCCCGCCCCTGCAGGATCCTGATCAGACGCCTGGAAATGTCTTTCACATCCTCCGACCGCGCCTTCATATAGTCATCCTCCATGCCCGCAAACATTTCCGCAAAATGATCCCCTGTGACCGCCGCCGCATACTCCGCATTGACCAGCTCCGCCCGGATCATCTCCCGCATGGCTCCGAGATAATCCTCATCCTCCAGCATGATCCGGTGGGCCTCAAAGATGGCCGCATTGGCTTCTCCCACCTCTTTCAACGCCCTTTCATACAATTCCCGGATCTGTTCCCTGGCCGTCTGCACCGCTCTGTCCATCCTGCCCATCTCCGGATCCACGGCCTCTATCCGGTATCTTTCCGCCTGATGTCCTCTGTTCCCTATGACGATCACTTTCCCGACTGCGATTCCTCCACATACGGATCTGCCTGTATATGTTTTCATACCGAACCTCCATAATCCCGCTTTGCAGAATTTCAAGTACCCACCCCTATTATATATGATATTTTGCAAAAAAAAAGCCTTTATCCGTGTCAAAATGCCCTGAATGCTTGTATTACTTCCATTTCTTGTTTATAATGGTGTCATAAGATTTTATCAAGAGCGGTCTCGGAAACTCTTTGTGCCCAGATTTATGGGATGATTTTTTGTCAGAAGTGCACAAATTTATGAGGCGTACGTTGATTAAATTTGGGTGCTTCTGGCGGAAAATCGCCGCAAAGATGGGTGCAAGGGAGTTTCCGAGAATGCTCTATCAACCAGAATGGAGGATACACACATGACCAATCTAAATATGTTTTCACTGGAGGGCAGGACAGCTCTCATCACAGGCGCCAACACGGGACTGGGACAGGGAATCTCCGTGGCTTACGCGAAAGCGGGCGCAAACGTGATCGGCGTAGCCAGAAGGAGCTGTCAGGAAACAGCGGAGAAAATCGCCGCCTTTGACGGAAGCTTCAAGGAAATCATAGCCGACCTGTCAGACACTTCCGTGATTCCCCAGATCGTGGAGGAGGCGGAAAAAGCATTCGGCCGTGTGGATATTCTGGTAAATAACGCGGGGATCATCAAGAGATGTGATGCCGCGGACGTAACGGAAGAAGACTGGGATGCCGTCATCAACATCAACGAAAAGATGGTATTTTTCCTGTGCCAGGCTTTCGCGAAGGGATGGCTGGCGGATCAAAAGGGCGGCAAAATCATCAACATCGCCTCCATGCTCAGTTACCAGGGCGGTATCCGTGTTCCCGCCTACACCTCCAGCAAGAGTGCGATCATGGGTCTGACCAGGGAGCTTGCCAACGAATGGGCACGGCACAACATCAATGTAAACGCCATTGCCCCCGGCTACATGGAGACCAACAATACCCAGAATTTAAGGAGTGACGAACAGCGCAGCGAAGAGATCCTTTCCCGGATCCCTGCCGGACGCTGGGGCACCCCCGAAGACATTGCCGGAGCGGCGATCTTCCTGGCTTCCGACGCGGCCGCTTACGTCCATGGCTTTACCCAGATCGGAAGAGCACACGTCTGAACTCCAGTCACAGTTCAGGATC
>CANDMD010000096.1 GCA_947385725.1 uncultured Lachnospiraceae bacterium
CACCCAACAGAACACTCTTTCCCTACACGACGCTCTTCCGATCTTAAAATAAGGATCCCGGGGGACGCCTTTTGCATCGATCAGATCCTCATCCCCGTACAGAAGCTGTACCTCGGGGTGCTGTATAAAAAAACAAGCAATGCTTTTTCTGGCGTAAACCGTCAGCACACCCTCTGAAGCGCAGATGAATACAAACTCACTGTCGTCTGCCCTTCCCGGAAGAATCCTCTCATTTTCTTCCTGCCACAGAAGCTTCTGCCGCTCCAGCCACTGGCTGTAACTGCATTTTCTTCCCGCCAGCAGCGATCTGTACCTTATGTTTTCTTTTAGTGATAGCGTCTGCTTTACCAGCCTTCTTACACCCAATATTCCACCCTCTCCCGGCCGCCGCCATTGTAACGGCTCAGCCCGCTTATGCAACAATTCACAGATTGTGCTTTGTGTGCAAGCCCCCACGGGCAATCTGTGAATTGTCACACGGCTGAGCTGTTACGTCAGATCAGTTTCTTCACCGCCCCTGCCATATCCCGCGCCATGTCATGGGGCAGCCTTATGATCTCCATGCGGGTGTGAAGCGTATTCTCGGCACTGCGCTTCAGCTCAGTCATGACGATATTGATGTTGGGATCCTCTGTAGGGAAAACAAAGGAACCGGGCTTTGCCACCTTACCGTTCACCAGGATATTCTTTTTCCTGTCCATGGGCACCGCTTCCCCATTCAGGGTCATCTCCAGGATCTTCACCATGCAGGTATCCATGGCGGGATCGATGCGCAGCATTCTCACATCCCCGCTCACCTTCAATTCCAGTTCAATCAGGTTCTCTCCCTGATAAGCCTCCTGCACAAAGTAAGATTCCTCCTCGACGTACCCCTTTCCCCTGTCCTCATAGATCTGTACCCGGTTCACCCGCTCCGAGTCCTGATATTTGTCGATCCATCTCTGGGGCACCATCATGCGGTTCCCGATGCGCTCCCGGATCTCCGCCATGGCAAGGCGGTCGCCGGTGACAAACTTCTGAAATTCCCGCTCCTGTTCCCTGAACTGCTCGGCATCCGCCTCCGTGATCTGCAGTTCCTCCAATATCACATCCAGATCCAGTTTATTTCTCTTTTCATCCTCCAGCAGATAACAGTAAATGGCTCGAAACGCCAGTTCCCTGGTGTCTATAGGCTTCCCGAAGGTCCATTCATAATCGATCAGCGTCCATGTATCCCCCTTCACGAGGATATTGGCAAAGATCAGGTCAAAGTCAGACACCGGATGATCGCTGTTGTATCCTATCTTCTCCACATACTGCTTAAAGTACTTATGGAAGCCCGCCATATCCCCCTGTTCCAGACATTTGTCCATCAGCTCCGAAAGAGGGATGCCAGGCACAAATTCAAACTGTGCGTACAGCTCGTCCTCCTGTTCCTCCAGGGTGCATCGATTGATCTCCAGCTCTCCGCCTTTATATTTTTCCGTCAGATTCTCACAGGCCAGAGCCATCCCCCTGACATGCTCCTTTGCCGCTTCGCCCAAGGGATATTTCCTGACGCTGACATGACCCTCCCCATCCCTGCATATCTCCGTCTTAATAGCGTACTCCGGGGCACGGTCGTTGGAGTACTTCACATATTTAATGTCGAAGCCTTTTCCGATCACAGCGATATAAGAATTGGCAAACAGGGAAAACAGACCTTCCTCCACCACTCCGTCAAAGGCATTCTTCTCGTCGAACAGCACCATCCTGTCCCTGTCAAAATTGCGCATATTGTTAGACAGTTCGCCCTTCCCCGGAAGGTATGCGTCACTGTAAAGGGTGGTCATAAATTTGTAATCAGGATAAGGATAATAAAAATGATACTCCGAAATCCCACAACTCCGGAAAATCTTCTCCAGCCCCCTTTTCCCGAAGGTCCGCACCCCTCCGCCGTCGGCATAATTTTCGATCCCGGCAAAGTAGGTTCCCAGGTGATCCTCCCTGCAGCCCGCAAAATATTTCATGCCGTACTTATTCTCAATGGCAATGATGATCCGGCCTCCCTCTTTCAGATGGGGCAGCAGGATATCCAGAAAACCGTGATAAGGCCTGTCGCCCCCGATATAACTCTGTCCGTATTCAAAAACCCCGATCAGGCAGATATAATCAAAGTCCTTCGGCAGCTCCGGTTCAATGTCCTTGAAATTTCCCACATGAATGGTCACATTGTCACATTCACTGTGGCGGTAAGCGTTGATCATACTGCGCTTTTTGGACAACTCCACGCAGGTAACGCTCTCCGCCTTCCTGGACAGGAGACCCGTTATGGCGCCGCACCCGCTTCCCACTTCCAGCACCTTGTCGCTCTTTCCCATGGGAATCCATTCCACAATATTTTCCCGCAGGGGAGACAGATGATACAGGATCGGCCAGTTTTTGCGCTCCTCAATCACACCCGCGTATTCCACGGGAGAAAGATTTCTCGCAATATCCAGCAGTTCATCCTCCACCGCGCCGTCGCAGTAAAGATCCTCGCCGGAGTATTTACTGTAATCCAGTTTTACCTTGCCGATCTCTTCCAGCATTTCCTACCTCACACACTGTCTGCCGCCCCTTGCCGCAGCCGGAAAATTCTAATTCACGTCCGCCACTTTCACTGCGGAATCCATGTCATAATACCCCACTGTGTCCTTATCAGATACCACCGTAACATTGATCACGTCATAAAGCCTGTGATAGACCTCAAAGGTATCCCCCTGATAGCCCGTGACCCCCAGGGAGATCAGGTATTCCCCCCCCTGCAGGCTCATCTTCTGTGTAAAGGAAATATCCTTCACCTGCCCGGGCTCCGCGCTGTCCAGGAAAGCCTTTTCGATCATGGAATTGGTTCCCGTGATCTCCGTACCGATTGCATTTTTAAAAGAAAAAGCAAAAATAGGTGCGGGAACGTGGTCGGAAAAACGAACCCGCATATGAACCGTAAACTCACTGCCCTTGATCACAGCCGTGGTACGTACCCCTCTGTCGTCCGTGACAGAATACTCCTCTATCAAAGCCTGTCTTGTGCCATACTCCAGAACCTTCGGATTCACGCCGGAGGCGTTTCCCGCCGCCGCCTGGATTTCCTCATCCTCCAGCAGCCCCACCTCTCCCGGATGCTCCGGAATCTCATACTGCCCCACAAGCACCCGCTTATAAGCATCGATCATCTCCTTGGGAGATCCTTCTCCCAGAAGCTTCCCCCTGTTCAGCAGGAAGACCCTGTCGCAGTATTTGCTGATACTGCTGAGATCATGGCTGACGAAGACAATGGTCTTGCCCAGCTTCTTAAACTCCTCAAACTTATGATAACATTTCGCCTGGAAAAAGACATCACCCACGGACAGAGCCTCGTCCACAATCAGTATCTCAGGCTCAATGTTGATCGCCACCGCAAAGGCAAGACGCACAAACATACCGCTGGAATAGGTCTTCACCGGCTGATACACATAATCCCCGATATCCGCAAATGCCAGGATCTCCGGCAGCTTCCTATCAATCTCCTTCTCGGAAAAGCCCATCATGGTACCGTTCAGATAGACATTCTCAATGCCATTGTACTCCATGTTAAAGCCTGCCCCCAGCTCCAGCAGCGCGGAAATGCGCCCCTCCACATGCACCTCTCCGGAGGTGGGATTCAACACCCCTGTGATGATCTTCAGGATCGTGGACTTTCCGGATCCGTTGGTGCCGATGATACCCACCGTTTCTCCCCTGCGGATCTCCAGGCTGACGCCGTTCAGGGCATAATGCAGCTTGTGGGACTGCTTTTTGCCAAATCCAAACGCCTCCTTGATACGGTCCTTCGGCTTGTCATACAATTTATAGATCTTGACCAGTTCCCTGACCCGAATGGCGGGAATATCCTCCTGCCTGTTTTCTGTCTCTCCCATAACACCCTTTCAAATACCTTAGGAATCTTCACACCGCTGTCTTGGGGAAACACTGATGAAAGTATTTCCCGACATCCGGAACAATGTCAACTGAGTTGGCCTGGCTCATTACCCGCCGGAATACACGGCCTCCTTGTTATACCACCTGGCCATTGCCTGATTCTCCTCTCTGCCCGGATCATCCGACAAGTCGCCGATCCGCAGGAACCAGGGGCGGAAATAGTAGGCGTTTACAGCCACGCTGCTTCCGCCGTTTTTAATGGTTTCCACCCTGTCAAGATATTCCTGATGAAACGCATAAGCCTCGCCTGTATGAATGTAGTAATATGCTCCATAAGAAGAATAATTGCCTGCCTGGTTCTTTTCCAGCGCGAAAGCCGCCAGAACCAGTAATCCCGCCAGCAGGTAAAACCTTAATGCGCTTTTCTCCTGTCCGATACCCACAGCCCCCTTCACTCTCTTCCACAGGGGAGCAAACCATGATCCCCGGTTGGTTTCCCGCTGTTTCCGGTACAGCCAGCCGATCCAATACACAAAGTTAACCATGACCAGGATCTGATACGTTATTTTCACAGCGTTTAATGTCCGGTCAAAGCCGCCATGCCCCAGGACGTAAAGGGACGGCGTGAATCCGGCCGCATAGAGACACACCGACCAGGCTGACAGCACACCGGGATAAGGAAAGCGCAGCCGTGTCCTCCTGACCACATTCCGGACGAAAGGCAATGCCAGTGCCAGCATGATCAGCAGTAACGGACCGGTAAATTCCTCCAGCTGCAAGGCCGCCTCCTTAAAAGAGCAAAGCACCGCCAAAATCGGATCCATTTTGTCCCCCCCATAATTATGGAGGGTCTCGCTTCTCACATTGTTCCCCGGCGCAGTTGCAGACAGATAAAAACTGAAACCATAGACCAGCAGGGAAGGAATCAGCAACAACGTCCTCTTTCTATGCCTGAAGATTCCCACAGCCATAATGGAAAGTCCCACCAGCAGACCCTGGAGCGCCGTCACATAGTTGGCTCCTCCCGCCAGCACGGCCCCGATCATCGACACCGTCACCAGGAAAACCCACAAAATCCTTCCACAGTCTGTCATCAGACAGACCCACGCCGCAATCAACAGCAACAGAAAAGAATGCATGCCCACATAATGGATGCCGCCGTTATACCAGTAAAAGCCCTGCTGGGCCGAATAAATCATTTCCACCACAATCGCCGTGGACACAGCCTGGAGCACAATGCGGTTTGACCTGTCGCTTTTCAGGACTTTTCCTGCCAGGATCCCTGTCAGCGTCCATACGGAAAACGTCAGGATCAGGATCAGAAATACCGGCCCCCAGAAATAATACTGTTCTCCCCATACTCCCGGCATCAGGGACATAAAAAAAACAGAGGAAAAGGTTCCCTGCCATGCGTACCATTGAGTCTTCATACAATAGACCGCACCGCTTACCGCGCTTCCGATGCTCCTCTCCATATCCACAAAATTCTTTACAAATTGCCCGTAATTGTAATCGTCATACCAGGGTACTGCATATAACGCCAGCCTGAGGAGCGGCACCAGCAGAAGCAGCAACAGACATACGGCAGCTGCTGCCACCACCCCCATACCCGGTTCCCAGTTCCATATTCTTTTCAGTCTGTCTTTCATATTAAGCCTCCACGAAACCGGTGGCAGGGCATTTCACAGCACATCTGCAAAGTGAACCTTAAGACGTTTGAACACCAATGCCCCGATACCGAACAACACTACCGTAACAATCCAGAAATACATGGTGGAATAGAAATCCTCAAAAAACCATTGTCTTTCGTAGATCGCACTCCGGTACCCATTTACGATGTATACCAGGGGATTGATCTTCAACGCTACCGCCCAGCCGCTGTCGATCTTATTGATATCCCACAGGATAGGGGTTGCCCACATGCCAATCTGAAGCATGATGTTAATAATCTGGGACAGATCCCTGAAAAAAACCACAATGGCACAAGTAGTATAACACAATGCCAGCACAAAGACAAACATACAGATACTGTAATATAAGATCTGTATGGTATACACCGTGGGATAGTATCCGTAAAATGCCGCAATCACCAACAGCACCAGCACAAAAAAGGCATGGATAAAGGTAGCGGCAATGATCTTGATAATGGGCAGGATGCTGATCTTAAAGACCACCTTCTTCACAAGGTAATTGTACTCTGTCAGGGCATTGGTGCCGTTATTCAGCGCTTCGGAAAAGAAGAACCAAGGCACCAGACCCGCTGTCAGGAACAGCACATAGGGCACATCATCGGCGCCCCGTCCGGGATTACCCATAATAACCTCAAATACCACATAATACATTGCCACAGTGACCACCGGCTGGATCATTGCCCACACTGCGCCCATATAGGATCCCGCATAGCGCTTCTTAAAATCATTCTTTGCCAGTTTCCAGATCAGATGCCTGTTCTGGAATAATTCCACCGGCAGTGTTGTAAATTTGTCATATCCCCTGGCAAAGACCAGGCAGGACATCGCAATCACCACGCAGGAAATGATCTTCTTGAGCATTTCCTCATGGGGATCCGCATGGGGATTGTGATGCACCATAATGATCACTGCCATCAGCAGCATCACCGCGGAAAAAAGAGTAATTCCCAGCTTCTTGCTTATCTTCATGTCAGCTTTTCCTCTTACTTTTTCAGGCTGTCAATGCCGCCCCAGTTTTTATCCTTCTCCGCAAGGATCAGCTCCATTCCCTCAGGGATAGGCCATTCTATTCCAATGGCGGGATCATTGTAGAGAATCCCTCCCTCATCATTTGGATGGTAAAAATCCGTCACCTTATAGCAGAACTCCGCGTAATCGGATAATACCAGGAATCCATGGGCAAAATTCCTGGGAATAAAAAACTGTTTCTTATTCTCTTCCGAAAGAAGCACGCCAAACCATTTCCCGTATGTCGCGGATCCTTCCCTGATATCCACCGCCACATCAAAGACCTCGCCGCGGATCACCCGCACAAGCTTGTCCTGGGCAAACTGTTTCTGGAAATGCAGTCCCCTCAGGACACCCCGCCTGGAAGCCGACTGGTTGTCCTGCACAAATACCTCAGGAATCCCTGCCGCCTTGTAATCCTCGTACTGATAGGATTCGTAGAAATATCCCCTCTCGTCCGTATGCACCTGGGGAGTGATCACCTTCAGTCCCTCTATCTCACATGTTTCCACTGTAATCTTACCCATACTCTCTCCTGTCTTAACAGTTCAGCCCTCATAATTCATAAAAGCGTCTGCTTCGCATCCGACGCCGCTTTCGCGGCTCACCTTTTATTTCATTATGAGGCGCTCCGCTCATGAAACGATTTCCAATCAGTGCTTTGTGTGCAAGCACCCACGCACATCTTGCAAATCATTTCATGGCTGAACTGTTACCTAAAAATAACTTATGTTCATGTCCACATTGCCCTGGATGCCGTCCACTTTACCTTTTGAGGTATACTGCCACATCTGGTAATATCCCTGGTATAGGGGCACGCTCCTGTATTCTGCCAGCCAGATGCAGTACTGGTCCAGCCTGTTGGTGTACAGATTATTATTATACCAGTTGCGGCTGGCGTATACTCCCGCATCATATCCGGCATTCTCTATGGTCCTGCAGAACGCCTCGCAGACCAGCGTCCTGGTCTCCGGATCCAGTCCGTCCGCACGTCCGTTGCCTCCCGCGCCTTCCGTGTCAATAAAGATGGGACAGCTGATCTCATAGCCCTGAATCAGCTTCAGCACGGCGGAGGCTTCCTCCACCGCTTCCACCTCATTCACCGCCTGGGTAAAGAAATAGACGCCTGTGGAAATCCCGCTGGCCGCAGCCCCTTTCATATTCGCCACGAAGTACGGATCCTCCACCAGGCTTCCCGTCACGGATCCACGGTAGCCGGCACGGATAATGGCAAATTCGATTCCTGTGCCCTTCACTCTGTCCCAGTCGATCTCCTTATTCCACTTGGACACGTCGATTCCCAGGCGGGAATTGCCGGAAGTAGCCTGGAAATTCCTGATCTCCGTCTTGTCCGCATCCGACACCGCGTCAGCCACGGCAGTATCCTCTGCTTCCGCATCAATATCCGCCTCAGTCTTGATCAACAGCGAAATATCGTCTATCGCCACATATTCCACCTTGTCCTTCACATGGACGCGGGTCTCATTGCCCGGCACATGATATCCGGCGATGGGAAGCAGTTCCACATAATACTCCCCCGCATCCAGATCCCCGATATAGATCACGCCGTCCTTGTCCAGATCCTTGTACTCCCCCATATCCCGCAGGGATACATAGAAGCTTTCCCCCGTGACAGGCTCCCCCTCATTGTCCACGATCTGAATCCGAAGATCCTTCTCCACGGAAGTAACCATCAGTGACAGACGGTCGGATTGATCACGGGCTGCCTCCAGGATGGAATTGATCTCCGGGTCAAAGAAAGTTTCGTCCTGCATAAACGCCGACAGGTCGTCTCCAACCTGTCCTGTTACCCCCGTCGCCGGCTGTTTCGGAGGTTCAGGGCTTTCCTGCGGGGTTTCATCCTGCGTTCCGCCGCCGGATCCGCGGTTATGATCCCCGTTGCCCCACACAACCAGAAGGGATACCAGCAGGATCATCACCAGGGAACCTATGATCGCCAGTTTTCTCAGCTTAGAGTCCATTTGCTACCTCTACCATATATTTCCCGTAATTCGTTTTCATCAAAGGCTCCGCCAGCTTTAGCAGCTGTTCTTTGTCAATAAAACCTCTCTTATATGCAATCTCCTCGATACAGGAAATGTACAGCCCCTGTCTCTTCTGGAACGCCGCCACAAAGTCGCAGGCATCCAGCAGGGCGTCATGATTGCCGGTATCCAGCCAGGCAAAGCCTCGTCCCAGCGTCTCCACATGGAGCGTCCCTCTGGAAAGATATTCATTGTTCACACTGGTGATCTCAATTTCTCCTCTGGCAGATGGCTTGACGTTTTTAGCGATCTCCACCACGTCATTGTCATAAAAATACAGCCCCGGCACCGCGTAATTGCTTTTCGGATTCTCCGGCTTTTCCTCAATGGACAGAGCCTTGCCGTTCCCGTCGAACTCCACCACCCCATATTCCCTGGGGTCACGGACATAGTAGCCGAAAATGGTGGCTCCCTTCTCCCTTGCCGCCACTTCACGGAGCACCCTTGAAAAGCTCTGTCCATAGAAAATATTATCCCCAAGCACAAGCGCCACCCGGTCGCTGCCGATAAATTTTTCCCCGATAATGAAAGCGTCCGCCAATCCTCTGGGAGACTCCTGCACCGCATAGGTAAATTCCATTCCCAGCTGGTGCCCGTCTTCCAGCAGTTCCCTGAATACCGGGAGATCCCTGGGTGTAGAGATGATCAGCACCTCCCGGATCCCCGCCAGCATCAGCGTGGACAAGGGGTAATAGATCATGGGTTTGTCATACACCGGCATGATCTGTTTTGACACTGCCTTTGTCAAGGGATACAGTCTGGTTCCTGATCCTCCCGCCAATATGATTCCTTTCACAGTATAGCCTCCTATTCCCGTTTCTGCACTTCTTAAAAGACACACCGAATGGGAACGACGTCCATCGTTCCCATTAATCCGGTTCCTTTTTATTTTTCATACATCTCCTGATAGTACTTCTGATAGTCTCCGCTGGTGGCGTTCTTCATCCACTCCTCATGCTCAAAGAACCATTGGATGGTCTTACGGATGCCCTCCCGGAACATGGTCTCCGGCTCCCAGCCAATCTCCTTCTTAATCTTGTCCGGGGCTATGGCATATCTGCGGTCGTGTCCCTTCCGATCCTCCACATAACTGATAAGCCCCTCTGTCACATGGACCTTTCTGGGATCGTTATCGGGCAGCATATCCTGCAAAGTCTCCAGAATGATATGAAGGATCTCAATATTCTGCTTTTCATTATGGCCGCCGATATTGTAGGTTTCAAACAGCTTCCCCTGTTCCTGTACCATGTCGATGGCCTTCGCGTGATCCTCCACATACAGCCAGTCCCGGACATTCTTTCCGTCCCCGTAAACGGGAAGCTTCTTACCCTGCAATGCATTATTGATCATCAGCGGGATAAACTTCTCCGGAAATTGATAGGGGCCGTAATTGTTGGAGCAATTGGTGATATTGGCCGGGAAATGATAAGTATCCATATAGGCCTTCACCAGCATGTCCGCCCCCGCCTTGCTGGCGGAATAGGGACTGTGGGGAGCATAAGGCGTTGTCTCATAGAAAAACGCACTGTCATCATCGGGCAGGGAACCATACACCTCGTCCGTGGACACATGGAGGAATTTCTTTCCCTCCTGAAAGCTTCCGTCAGGCAGTTCCCATGATGCTTTCGCGCAGTTCAGCATTACCGCGGTGCCCAGCACATTGGTCTGTACAAAGACTTCCGGGTTTACAATGCTCCTGTCCACATGGCTCTCGGCGGCAAAATGCACCACCCTGTCAATCTCATTCTCCGCAAATATCCGTGCAATGGCCTCCTTGTCACAGATATCCGCCTTAACAAAAGTATAATTCGGCCTGTTCTCAACATCCTTCAGATTCTCCAGATTTCCTGCATATGTCAGGACATCTACATTGATGATATGGATCTCATCCCCATATTTCCGAAACATATAATGAATATAATTCGAACCGATAAAACCCGCACCGCCTGTCACCAGATAAGTTCTCATCGTCTTTTCCTTTCCTCTGTCATAACTGTAGTTTACATTCTACCATATTCTAACATATTATGGCTACAATTTTTTTATTTCAGTACCCTAAGTAACTCAGGTTCATATCCACATTTCCCTTAATGCCGCTGACGCTTCCGGTAGATCTGTACTGCCACAGGTCATACCGCCCCGAGTAAGAAGGATTTGCCGCGTACTGAGCCAGCCAGATCTTATATGCGCTCAGTTCGCTTACATTCATCTTGCTGGTGAGCCAAGTCTTATTTGCATAGACTCCGGCTGTATAGCCTCCACCCTGTATGGTTTCACAGAATGCCTTGCAGACCGCTGTCCTTGTCTCCCTGCTGATCGCATCTGCCCGTCCGCCGCTGGGCTCCACATCCAGGAATACCGGATAGGAAATCTTATATCCCCTGATCTGCTCCAGTACCATGGACGCCTCTTCCACAGCTTCTACCTCATTTACGGCCTGGGTAAAGAAATAAACGCCCACCTTTAAGCCTGCCGCCGTAGCCCCCTTGATATTGGCTGCAAATTTGGGATCCTCGATCAGGCTGCCCTGGGAAGAGCCCCTGTACCCGCATCTTATGATCACATAGGAAACACCGGAATTGCTCACCGCCGTCCAGTCGATGTTTCCGTTCCACTTAGATACATCAATCCCCATGTTTCCGGAGCCCTTCACAAGGGAACCGTCACTGGCAAAATTATATTTTGCCCCCTGGATCACCTGCTCCCCGGTGACTTTTTCACCGTTTGCGTCAAAATAATAGACATTGCCGTCCAGCGTCTGCCATCCGGTATATTTCGCCTGTCCCCGGACAAAGAACTGATCCGTCGTATAATAGTCCGCATAAACGGCTTCCCTATACTCACCGTCCACCAGCACAAACAACTGGTTGCCGCCGGCATCCTTCAGCTTTGTGACAGTATCCTCCCTGGGATGGCTCTTTACCGTGACCGTGAAGTTTGCCGCCACCGTCTGTCCATTCTCCGTGTAACTCACGGTGACCGCCGTGCTTCCCGCGGTGACTCCCGTAACCGTCACCGCCGTGCCTGACACGGAAACCACGGCAATATTGGTGTCTGCGGATGCTGCCGACACGGTGGGCGCCGCCGTCGCAGCACCTGTCAGCGTAGCATTTACGGTAGCTGTCGCTGTGGAAAGTATCGTCACGCCCGACTGGTCCAGCGTCATTCCCTGCAGCGTCGGGATCGGTGTAGGCACCGGCGTCGGCGTGGGAACCGGCGTCGGGATCGGCGTGGGTTCCGGTGTGGGTATGGGCGTGGGAACCGGCGTCGGAATCGGCGTAGGTTCCGGTGTGGGTATGGGCGTGGGTTCCGGCATCGGGATCGGTTCGGACGGATTTGCAGGATCCGAGGGTGTCACAGGATTCGAAGGATCCGCAGGTACCGAACCGCCCGGAACCGGCTCCGAGGGCACAGATTCCGGAGGAACCGGAGCCACAGTACCCGTTTCCGACACTTTGACCAGTTTGCCCGTATTGGCGACAGATAACAGGGTGGCAGGGTCAGGAACCGTGCTCTTCGCCACCTCATTGTAGGTTTCCCCTATGACCTTGCTCTCCACCCATTCCACGGTATCAGGAAGTGTGGATTCCACCACTGTGACATTCTGTTTGGTGTCCTCCTTCGCCACGTTGACCTCGGACTCCTTTTTCACCTCGTTGGTCACATCCACCTTCTTATATTCAATGTCCTTCTTTACTTCTACCTTCTGGGCTGTTTCGGATATGCCATAATTGCTGTATTGGTCGTTGGAAAAAGGCTCCATGGCTACCGTATAATTTCCCGGCGTGACATCTGTCTTGTAGATGATGCCATCCATGTCGTCATCGGACCAGACCACGCTCTTGCCATTGGAATCCGTCACAGTCACAGCAAACGGGACATTGGAGATCAATTTCCCGTTGGACTGGTTTACGAATTTGATCTTGAGATCCTTCTGTACAGAAGTCAGGCTTAACGATACGGTGATATTTCTCCCATATTCCACTTCCTGATACTCCTTGGGCGGCTCCGGCTGCTGCTCCTGAATGACTTCCGCCGCTGCCTTACGCGCAAGTTCCGCGTCTGCCACCGCCAGGAGACCCTGCCCTCCTATGGTATCGATCCCTTCCAGCTGTCTGCCCACACTGGCAAAGTCTGCCACCTGTTTTTCCACGATCCTGGAGCTGATATAAAAGCCGCCGGTCACCACCACCAGCACCAGCACAGCCACGCCGGTCACCAGAATGATCTTGTCCATAATCCCCATGGAACTAAGCCCCTGCAGCAGCCTGCGGAGCGGATTCCCAGAGGGGGCTGGATCCTCGAGGGGCTCCATTTCCTCATAGTACTCCAGTTCCCGTTCTTCAAATTCTTCCGCTTCCTCGTAGTACCCCGGCTCTTCGAGGGCTTCCGCTTCCTCGTAATATTCCGCCTCTTCAAGGGGCTCTGCTTCCTCGTAATACTCCGTCTCCTCAAGGGGCTCCGTTTCCTCGTAATACTCCGCCTCCTCAAGGGGCTCCGCTTCCTCGTAATATTCCGCCTCTTCAAGGGGCTCCGCTTCCTCGTAATATTCCGCCTCTTCAAGGGGCCCCGCTTCTTCGTAATACTCCGGCTCCTCAAATTCCTCCGTCTCCCCGTAATACATTTCTGCGAACCGCTCTTCCGTATCATCTTCTATTTCTATATAAAGTTCTTCCCTGTCGTAATCCTCTTCCCCGTATGTCTCCCCATCCGATGCATCCCAGTCATACTCCTCCTCGTCATAACCATTCCAGTCCTCCACTGGCTTCTTTGTATGATTGAACAATTTCTTCATATCCCGTGCCCTTTCCGATCCAGTGCAGTAACCGGATTACATTTAGGAACCGTGAAAGAATTAATCTTCACAGCTCCTTAACCCAGTACATCATTGCATTA
This sequence comes from uncultured Lachnospiraceae bacterium, assembly GCA_947385725.1. Taxonomy (GTDB): domain Bacteria; phylum Bacillota; class Clostridia; order Lachnospirales; family Lachnospiraceae; genus Acetatifactor. The sequence continues at coordinate 13,538 of CANDMD010000096.1, forward strand.
ATTCCTGAGTAATCAGCACTCGCTGTTCGCGCCATCGC
>CANDMD010000097.1 GCA_947385725.1 uncultured Lachnospiraceae bacterium
ATCCTGAACTGTGACTGGAGTTCAGACGTGTGCTCTTCCGATCTCCTCCAGCATTCCCGCGCAAAGATTGTACACGGTGCGGTTTACACCCATGCGGAATTCGTGAAGTAATAAAAGCTTATCTTTATTGGTTGCAACAATGGAAACGCCGCTGGGCTTCGCTCCCAGATCCTCAGCGCTCTCCAGTTCCCTTCTGCTGACAATCTCATACTTCTTTTCCCTGCCAAGCTTGTTGAGATATGTGATCTCATAGTTCTTTAAGTATTTTCCATCTTTCACTTTCTCAAATCGAATCAATTCCATTTTTTTCCACCTTCTGAACACCCTTTTTATTTGATTTATATATTTCCATTTATATACATCTCGATTTATGTATACGCAACTATTTCCGCAGCTGTTCACGCAGAGGTTTGCTTGTCTTCGTCCGGGTGATCTCCACCAGTCCCAGGGGTGTCATATCCACGACTGTGGTTCTGATTCTGTCCCTGCCGGTCAGCTGCCTCAACAGATTCATGACCTGAGTCCTGGAGCTATCCTGTGACATATTGATAAAATCCACTATAATGATACCTGAAAGATTGCGCAGCCGCAGTTGTAAAGCTACTTCCTCTGCCGCCTCCAGATTGACGGCCAGCGCAGACTCCTCATTGCCCTTCCTGGCCTCGTATTTGCCCGAATTGACGTCGATTACCGTCAGGGCTTCCGTAGGTTCAATAACGAGATATCCGCCCGATTTAAGCCATACACGGCTTCCCAGGGCCGTTTCCATCCTGTTCTCAATGGAATAAAGGCTGGAAAGGGTCAGCAGATCGTCCTGGTACAGCCGCAGCGGCCTGGAATCCTCATGGGATTCACAATATTCCTGAAGCTGCTGATAAAGCTTCTCATTGTCAGTTACGATCTCCTGATATTCCTGTCCGCCGGCCAATTCCTGTAAAACAGCCTCCACGGCGCCGGGAGCTTCCTTCAGGCAGGTAAAACAGCTCCTGTATCTCGCCCTGTGCAATAATCGGGCATATTCTTCCATAAGCGCGAAGAAGTATTTTTGCAAAGGCTCCTGCTGTAAATCATCGACTGCATCGACTGCGTCCGCTGCTTTCGTCCGGACGATACAGCCTGTGGGAGGCAGGGGGAGAAGTTCCGTGGAAATATGCTCGGCAGCCAGACGCTCCGCGGAGCATGCGGACAACAGATTGTCCCATTCCTGGATCAGTTCACCGTTTCGGGCGATGACACCTTCTGTAAAAAGGTACGTGATCCTTTTTCTGAGAGTCTCCCTCTTCTCTTTCTCAAGTTTGGCGGAATAGCTGATCTGCCGTGCCCCCATGGCAATCACAAAATAATCGTTGGACAGGGAAATGTGGGCGGTGACAGATGCCTGTTTGTTCTTCTGGGCATCCCGCTCCACCTGTACCAGAAGGGTATCTCCCTCCACCAGCCTGCCGTCATATGTCCGGTTCAGAAGATAAGGAAATACTGCCTTTTTCAAGGGGAGGAAACAGATTTCCCTGTCTGCAATCTCCACAAAGCAGGCATCTATGTTTTTGACCATATTTTTGATTTTTCCAATGTAAACGGCGCCGATCCTGCCAGCCATTTCGGACAGGACGCGGGCTGCGGTGAGCCGGTCTTTCCGGATCAGCAAAGCGCATTCCTGCCCCCGATAATCTGTAAAAAGCACCTTCCCCTGTACGGTTTCCCGCTCCCTGGTATCCCGCTCTGACAGGGTCAGGGAATTTTTTGCCGGAATCTGTCTGCTCATGCTCTTTTCTCCTGGTCTTTCACTTCAAAAGTTATATCACTTGATCACTACTGAACTATCACTGCTGTACGATATTTACTGCACGAAACCGATCTCGTCCAACGGCACCAGGTGCGGCAGCTCTTCTGTCTCCATATGGGAATAGACTTCTTCCCTGGTGATCAGCAGGGCGTTTTCCTGTAATCCTTCTCCACAGCCTGCAAGCAGTGCCTCTATGATCTGCACAGGCTTGATGTTTCCTCCGCTGGAAGCGTCCACCAGCATGGTAAAGGCGTTGTCACGCCATTCCAGCTGGTAAATACCAGGCCTCAGATCCACCTCGCGGCTTCCCTTTTTCGTTTCCTTTGTGACCATAATATGCTCTTTTGCCAGAAATCCGGGCAGAACCGCCGCCATGTCGGCGGCGGGCTCCCTTCCTTTGCGGAAGCGTACCGTATAGGAAGCAGCCGCCACGCTTGCCATGGCATTTCCCGCTTTTTCCGGCAGGACCTTTACCGAGATTACCTCAATGCCCGGCACACACGCCTGGTTCAGGCGCTCCATGACATCCTGGCAGGATCCCATGGAATTGACTTCAATATCCATATATTCCCCGTTGCTTGTCAGTCCCACGCCAAGGGGTGCGGCAAAGGACATGACCTGATGAGGGCTGAATCCTGTCGTATATTTGACATCGATCCCTGCCCTGCGGATAGCCTTCTGGAAGAAACGCATGACATCCAGATGCCCGATAAAACGAAGGGATCCAAATTTTCTAAATTTTATTCGAAGTTTCATACGCCTGAAATCTCCTTTTGTTCCAGTGTACCGTTCCGGTGTGTCTCTCCTGTATTTTGTTCCAGCATTCCGAACAGTGTGCCTCTCCTTGATACATACCATTTCGTTACGGTCAGTTTACCCTCGGTTCAAAGCAGATCCCGCCGCCGAACCTTGCCGCGCCGCAGCCCTGGCATTTCAGCTTACAGTTTTCGGAGGTTTCCTCCCGCCTTGCCTTCTCCCACTCTCTGACCAGGAATTCTTTCGTCACGCCGCAGTCAATGAAATCCCAGGGCAGGATCTCGTCCACGGGACGCTCCCTGTGGGTGTAAAAGTTCACGGAAAGCCCGCATTCTTCTATGGTTTCCAGCCAGCGCCCATTGTCGTAATACTCACTCCAGGCATCATAAAAGCTTCCCTTTTCGTAAACCCTCCGTATCACTTCAGAGAGCCTTCTGTCTCCCCGAGCCAGCACGCCTTCCATCACGCTGGCATCCGCCTCATGCCAGTTGTACTTGATGCTCTTCTGGTTCAGCTGTTCAGAGATGGCGGTTCTGGTCTGGTATGCCTTGTCCAGAAATTCCTCCTTGGTACACTGGGCGGCCCACTGAAAGGGTGTGAAGGGCTTCGGCACGAAGAAGGAGGTGCTTGCCACGATCTGCACCCTGCCATTCACACGCTTTTCTTTTGGCACCGTCTCAAAAAAGACAGACGCGATTTTGTTGGAAAGCTCCGCGATCCCCCTGATATCCTCCGGTGTTTCTGTGGGAAGCCCCAGCATAAAATATAGTTTCACCCTGGTCCAGCCGCCCTCAAAGGCAAGGGCTGAGCCTTTCAAGATCGCTTCCTCGGTAAGCCCCTTGTTGATCACATTGCGAAGCCTCTGACTGCCTGCCTCCGGAGCAAAAGTCAGGCTGGATTTCTTCACATCCTGTACCTTGCTCATCACATCCAGGGAAAAGGCGTCTATCCGGAGGGACGGAAGGGATATGTTCACATGCTGTCTGCGGCACTCTTCTATCAGGAAGTCGATCAGCTCGGGCAGCCTGGAATAATCGCTGGAACTCAAGGAACTGAGCGAGATTTCCTCGTGTCCGGTATTTCGCAGCATCTCCAGCGCATATTGCTTCAGCCTCTCCGCATCGCGCTCCCTCACCGGCCGGTACAGCTGTCCTGCCTGGCAGAAACGGCATCCCCTGATGCAGCCTCTCTGGATCTCCAGCACTACCCTGTCCTGTGTGATCTTGATAAAGGGCACTATGGGCTTCATGGGATAGTAGGTGTCCGTCACATTCATCTCGATCTCTTTCCGGATGACAGCGGGAATCCCCTCTTCCACCGGGGCAAAGGATTGAATGGTTCCGTCCCGGTTGTAGTTGACTTCATAAAACCGCGGTACATACATTCCCGGCAGCTTTGCCGCCCGGCGCAGAAATTCTTCCCGTCCCGTCCGTTCCTCCCTGCATCTCTCATACAGGTCAATGAGGTTTCTGTACTGCGTCTCACCTTCACCGATATAGAAAATGTCAAAAAAGTCCGCCAGCGGTTCCGGATTATAGGTACAGGGGCCGCCGCCGATCACAATGGGACAGTCCTCCCCCCGTTCTTCTGCCGTCAGGGGAATCTGCGCCAGATCCAGCACCTGCAGGATGTTGGTATAACACATCTCATATTGAATCGTGATGCCCAGGAAGTCAAATGCTTTCACCGGATCCTGTGATTCCAGCGCAAACAGCGGGATCCGCTCTCTGCGCATGATGGCGTCCAGATCCAGCCAGGGGGAATAAACCCGCTCGCACCACACATCCTCCATGGTGTTGAACATATCATATAAGATCTGGATCCCCAGATGGGACATACCAATCTCATACACATCGGGAAAACACATGGCAAAGCGAACCTTGACCTGATCCTTATCCTTTACCACGGAGTTTACCTCATGCCCGATATATCGTTCCGGTTTCTCTATTTTCATCAGGATATCATCCGAAAGCGCCAAATGATCGTTCATAGCAATCCTCCATGATTCCGCTCCGCGGAATCCCATAATCCCAGAGCCGGCGAGTTGATTAATCCATGCAGGCCAGCTTCATCCGCTTTACATCTTCGGCGGTGGTCTCCCTGTCCGAGTAACGGGCCTGCTCATAAAGCCCTGCCATATCCGGCAGGGACAAGGCGTCACCGCATTCTCTTGCAGTCATATATTTTAGTTTGTCCCTGTCTTCCTTTTCCAGCCGGCCGGAAAGAACCCGCTTTTTGTATAACCGGCGCACCCGCTCCACAGGGGTAAAACGCTGGAACAGGCCGGCACGACTGCCGTTGTGCTCCTTCTTTTCAATCCTGCACTTTTCCCGGACATCGAAAACGTCCTCCTGACCGGTATGGATATTTCCGCTGTCCGTCTTATTGCTGTCAAATTTCTCTTTCACATAACGTATCAGCCATTTTACCGCCCGGAACAGCACGCAGGCGCATCCGCAGAAAAAGAGGATTACCGCCGCATATTCCAGTAATTCCCAGAGCCAGAAGGCTTCGCCGACCGGCAGCCCCTCCAGTCCGGAGGCATCATTGGAACCTGTATTTTCCATGGGGATCAACTCTCCCGCATCTCCACCCTTTGGCAGAAGCATGAAGAGAATCCGCAGAAGGAAGATGGTCCCTGCCTTTAACACATCCAGGATCGGTTCCAGCCATGTCACGTTCAGGCTTAAAAGCAGGATCAGCACACCGAACAGCGTATAGGGAAGGACAAAACCGATGCCCGAGCGCAGGATCTCCCTGGCCGGCAGATATCCGGCACTGGACCTGTTCACCCGCAGGAAGCTTAGATAATGTTTCAGATAGTGGATGATCAGATAGCAGGCAAAGACGCCGATCAGGATAAACAGATAATACCTGTCCCAGTCGGGCATGCCATCCTCCCTGTGAAACAGGAAATTCGCCGCTACAGTAAGCCCCAGTGCAGTGAGCGGATGGATACTCCCCGAATAAACGGACGCATTTTCTCTCAGCCGGAGCACAAAGGAATAAATGATATAAGCCGCTGTACAGACCACACAGAGAACTGCCTGACCGGCGGAAAGCAGCGCCGAAGCCGCCAGCGCGGCAGCCAGAACGCCCCCGTGACACAGCACGAAAAGCCAGAACCGTTCCGCATAGTACCTGGCCAGGAAAAGGACAATGGGAATCAGGCCGCAGACTGTCCACAACAAAAAATCGGGGGAACCTTCCACAGGCTTTCCCAGTAACCGCATGGAGACACTCAGAGCTGTCATCACCATTGGGAAAAATATCCAGTGATTCATCACTGAGGTCAGTATTTCTATGACCAGTTCGAGTCTTTCGGTCTTTACCATACCATATCGCTCCTGTCAAGATGAATGAAACGCACCTGCTTCTGTATTTTCTCGGGAAGTTCCGGTTCCTCTTTTCCAGAGACGGGATAGAACCAGTAAAACTCATTTCCTTCATCCGCATATTTCTCCAGCAGTTCCAGAAAGTCATCATAGTGGTTTGGCGCCACAAAGCAGGTGATCGTCCCCCTTGCTTCCGAGAACAGTCTTTCCTCAAAGCAGCCGTTAAAATCCACTGTGGGCTGATCCAGATCCAGACGGGCAAGCCCACGGCAGATCGTGTCAAACTGTCCGTCCCCCGCCTTTGCCGAAATGGAGAGAGGCTTATGTGACCGGATATCCACACCGTTTCCGTAGCATGCCGTCTGAATGCCCTGCCGCAGGAAGAAAGCGCCCAGCCCCGCCGTCAACTGCAGGGACGCCTCCACACAGTCCTCTTTTTTCATAATGCCGTTATCCTCCACATTGAAAAAAATGCGGATGGATTTCAGGGAGGTGTAATTCTTCTGGTTCACCTTTAACTCCCCGGTCTTGGCAGTGGCTTTCCAGTTAATGCTGCGCATGTCGTCAAAGGGCTGGTACTCCCGGATCCCCCTGTATTCGAAGGGGTCTTCCAACAGATGGCGCCTGGCCAGAACCTCGCCGTTCAGCTGGGTCAGGGAACGGCGCAGCTCCTGACTGTCGTAGGGTCTGGGATACACATAAACCTCTGCGTGCAGCGACAGATCCTCCACCATCTGGCTGGTCAGGAAAATATCGGAAGCCACCAGGCTGGCGCCGTTGATCTCGTAAAAGCCTCTTCTGCCGCCGGTGAATTTCAGAGTCCTCGTGATCTTTTCCCCGCCTCCCACGCGGAACATATCATTCCGGTAAAACTGATCCGTGGTACGGGCGCCCTCAACGCTGTCCCCGAACACCAGGTGCCGGTCAGTCTGGAATTTTACTTTCAGTATTGGCAGGGGCAGTTTTTTCCTGTTTTGAATAATCTCCTTCAGCGTGCTCTCCTCTCCTTCAAAAATGTGTTCCTTTGCAAAACTGATATCCACCGTAAGGTTCTGATTCCACAATTTCCGGTAGACTATCTTTTGCAGCAGAAACAGCAGGAAAAAGAGCAGGCCGATGCCAAATATTTTAATCATGCTGTAAAATCCTCTGTGGGCACAGGTGTGGCCTCAAGCAGCTTCCGGATCAGATCCCCTGCGGTGTCACTTCCGCCGGAGCCGTAGCCCAGCACCAGTCTGTGAGCCAGGACAGGGATTGCCAGGACCCTTATGTCGTCGGGCGTCACAAAGTCCCTTCCTTCCAGGTATGCGTATGCCTTGGCACAGCGAAGCAATGCCAGGTTTCCCCTGGGGCTGACGCCCATGACGACAGTGCTGTCCTGTCTGGTGGCATCCACAATGGAAACCATATATTCCATCACACATTTATGTACAAAGATCTGATTGGCCTCCTGTCTTGCCTGCTGCAGTTCCTCCAGGGTCAGGACGCTCTGCAGTTCGTCCAGAGGTTCCTTTGTCAGATACCGCTGTAATATGGCAAGCTCTTCTTCCTTTCCCGGCAGCCCCATGGAAAGCTTCATCATAAAGCGGTCCATCTGCGCTTCCGGCAGAGGAAAGGTTCCCGCTGTCTCCACAGGGTTCTGGGTGGCGATCACAAAAAAGGGCTTCCCCGGCAGATAGGATTCTCCGTCAATGGTCACCTGCCGTTCCTCCATACATTCCAGAAGTCCGGCCTGGGTCCTGGGGGTGGCGCGGTTGATCTCGTCCGCCAGGAGGATATTGGTAAAGACAGGGCCTTTTCTAAGCACAAATTCGTTTTTCTTGCTGTCAAAAATGTTGATTCCGGTGATATCGCTGGGGAGCAGGTCGGGAGTAAACTGTATCCTGGAGAACTCTCCAGCCACTGTTTTCGCCAGAGTCTTTGCAAGCTTTGTCTTGCCGGTCCCGGGTACGTCCTCCAGCAATACGTGGCCGTCCGCCAGCAGGGCGGTCAGCAGGAGCTTCGTGGTCTGTTCCTTACCCACGATCACCTTCGCAATATTTCCGAGTACTCTCTCACCCAATGCTTTTCCATTGCCTGCCATCTCTATCCCGTTCCTTTCCTGAGGTTCGTTTTTCTTTTTTATTCTACCATAGAACGGGATTTAATGCTATTTAAATTTTGTGGAGAGGGGAACGGCTCCCCTCTCACTTGGCCGGGATATTGATCATCTGCCCCACCCGGATCATATCGCTGTCCTTGATCTGCGGGTTGGCCGCCATCAGGGACTTCAGGCTGACATCGTTTGTGACAGCTATCTGCGAAAGTACATCCCCGGATTCAATGGTATAACCCTTCATCAATATCACGATATATTCGTCCCCCCTGTTCAGGCGAAACATGGCATTGCCCGACTCCTGGATCCGATAGAACTCCTCCTGCCGCATGGTTTTGTCAAATTCATCGTAATAATAGAGTACCGCATGTCTTCCGGCATTCTGAGGGCCGAAAGACAGGTGCGCATTGACAGGACAGGAATAAGTGTCCTTTTCCTCCATGGCAAATTCCCGGCTGATGGTGACCCCGTCCAGAAGCTGCCGTCTGGCTTCATCTGGAATATCGGATGCCTCACACAGTGTGATCTGCACAGGGTATTCCGCCCTGCTGATATCCCTGCCGCTTAAACTGAACGTGAGTCCATCCCTCATATGCAGTGCCAGAGTGGCGTCTTTTCCTGCCAGGCTGTTCAGGACATCCATGGGAACCATGACGGAATCGCCGGCTGAAAAATTGACATTCTGTCCCTTTCCCTCCCGGGTTGCCAGGTCCAGCATCTTCAACATTTCGTTCCAGTCTGCTGTTGCAGTAATATCAGTGCCTATGACAACTGTATGGCTGATGATTTCACTGGCAGTGCCGGAGGCTCCGGTCTGCCGGATCCTTCCGGACACAGGCATCAGTGCGGCCGTAAGCGTCGCCGCAAACATCAAAACTGTTTTTTTCTTCATTTTCACCCCACACATTCTACCGCATAGCGGATTTATGATTACATTTACATTTTCATCCTCTGTTTTCATTATTTCCCGCGGATACGCAAAACATGATTTTTTCACCCTGGCAACTTTTACCGCTGGAAAAAGGATGCATATGACTTGTTCTAAAACGAGAAAGCGCACATACCTTATAATAATCAAATAATAATCAAATTTTGTTGGTGAAATATGCATGATGTGACTACAGAACAGAGACTCCGTCTGGTACAGCAGGTCCGCTCCCGCTATCATGAAAATCAGTGTGATCTTTCCAACCGGGAACGGATCCTGTATGGAAAAAGTTTTGCCAGGGAAGTGCCTGAAAGTTTTCAGCAGGACACTCCGGACACTGACCCAAAACCTGTATCCTCCTTTAAGCTTCGCCTCATGATAGCGATCCTTCTGGGAGCGGCAGTCATTTCCATGGACCGTAATAACGCCAAAATCGCCGGAATCACCTCAGAACAGATCTATCAGGCGATTTCGGCGGATTTTGAAGAACATATAGAAAAAATGGTAGCAGCCATGTCTCAGGATGCGATTACAGACGCTGCGGCAGAAGACTGACAGTCAACTCCAGAAGCTGTATCTTCCACTGGAATACGGGTTTGTCCTGGATCCTGCAGCATCATAATAGCCGGAATAGCTCTCCGCGTTGGCGTCAGCGAAATCGGATACCCGGGAAGCCAGATAACTCATTTTTGAGAAAAAGCCTCCCTCTTTGAAAATAAGTGCATTTAACCTTGCAGCAAAATCCGCGGCTGTGTCATCGGCCTCTGTTGTTTTGGATTCTTCTGTTCCAGTCTCTGCCGTGGAACCGGCGGCAGCCTCGGCTTCCGCTGCCGCGGTCTCCCCGGCAGCATTGTCGCCGGAGGTTTCTGTACCCTGCTGCGCCTGGAATTTCTCAAATGCCGTCCTGCTGAAACTCAATGTCCCGTCCTTTGCCACCGTGATACCCAGTTCAGCTAGCTCCTGCTTGTATTCCTTTACGGTATCCTTGGCGGCCTGGGCATAAAACAGGTTCAAGGTATCGGATGACTTGCCCAGATTCTTCAACAGATCATTGTATTTGTCCACAAAGGACTGCAGATCGGAGGCGGTTGCTTTTTCGCTGCCGGCCGACAACAGTTTGTCTGCGGAGGCGGCTGTCTGATCCGCGGATTTCTCCAGCTTCTCATAATCTGATTTCTTTGTGTTATCTGTCGCTTTGTTTGTCCTGGACAGGGCATTTCCCAGGGAAACATTGGAATTATTTCCCCTGATATAGTTGACCAAAGAAGTCCTGTTGGTAGGAAGTCCTGCCTTCTGGGCGGATCTGTTCAACATTTGTGTGGTAATTCTCATTATAAACTCCCCGTTTCTGAAGCGTTTAATCATTACCCCGCCGTAAGCAACGGGATCCTTGGACCTCGCGGCATTCGCCAAGCCAATTTTCTGTTGGCTTTATGGCCATGAAAACAGTGGCACAAAGTCAATGTGACTGACTTGGCGCATTGCCCAACGGGCAATGTTCGCTCGCGGGAATCACGGATGGATGATTGGTTCGTTCGTGAGGTTTTATCTGTGACGCTTCCACACAGACAGCCCCACATGACCCGCTTTGCGGGTCTGAATATGCATCAGCTTCTCGCGAAGCGTGATGTCCAGATATGTGACGGATGGCAGCCATAACTGCTCATGGCCTGATATGCACTTCTGGCGGAAGTGCCGCGGTCAGTCAAATTTCCTGCGGCGGCATTTCTCATGTCAGAAGCAGTCTGTGACACGGAAACCGTACTCTCCGTGATCCCCATGGACTCCCGCAAGGCCTTGCGGAAGGCATCCTGGAAGGCTGTCTGGAAGTCAGCGGCAGTCCTGTTTCCCGTCCCTGAGCCAGTGGTTTCGCCGCCTGTGACTTTCCCGGTGCTCCCGGCATAATAATTTTTCAGCTGTTCATAAAAACTCATCATGTACAGAGAATTTGTCATATTCATGCCATAGGGATCAAATCCGCCGGCATTCATAAAATTGTAGCCGAACAAATTATAACTCATGTTCCATGCCTCTCCTTTCTTGATTTGTATGTGCCTATTCAGAAACACGCAGTGTGATCGAGACTGGTTCTGAATAATTACATATACTATATCGAAAAAAATATTCCGGAGGCAAGCGAAATGTAACCAAGCCGCCAATAAGCGGAATGAATACGCTCATGTGTATAGCAATACCGTCACTGTAAACCTGTTTTTATCCGCTTCCCAGGACACCCCACCCCTATACCTCTCGGCGGCGGCCCGGATATTGTGCAGGCCGATGCCGTGAGCCTCTCCGTCCGGCTTCGTTGTGGCGGGAAACATGTTCCCCTGGAGAAGCCTTAATCCCCCGTTAAAACTGTTCTCAACCGTCAGGAGGAGCATCCCCTGCCTACAGCCGGAATACAGCCGTATGAAGCGCCCCTTCCCGCCGGCATCGGCCTCCTGTTTTTCACAGGCTTCTATTGCATTATCCAGCGCATTTCCCAGAATGATACACAGGTCTGTGGGCTGGATCCCGCAATCTTTTGGGATAATCAGGTCTTCCGCCTCAAAACGGATCCGGGAGAATTTTTCACAGGCTTCATGATATTTCATGAAAAGAAGGGAATCAACCACAGTGCTTCCGGTCTGAAAGGGAATATCCAGTTTCCCCAGCGTCCGGCTTAGCTGTCCCAGATAGTCTGACAATTCTTCCCTGTCGCCCGACAGTCCCATCAGATTCTCCAGTACGGCCAGCTGATTCTTCATGTCATGCTTCATGGAGCGGACACCGGAATAGATGCGCTCCAGCTCCCTTGCGTGCTCCTCCATGCTGACGACCTGCTTTTCCAGCACTGCCCTCCTGTTGCGCTCCGCGTTCAATGCCAGCATTTCCTGATACAGTTTCATGCTGTACAGCATGGAAAACAGACAGATGACCAGCAGGATCGGAACAATGCCTATGAGCAGCGGAAACGCCTCGAAGAGCGTCTTTGGCATCACGTTTTCATTGGTAAAGGTAAACATAATGACCCTGAGCAGGGTACACAGCAGGAAGCTGCTGGCACAGGGAAACAGCAGAAACAGATATTCCGTTCTGTGCAGGGGCAGTTCCCTGCTTTTAAAAATCCTGCACATATAGCGGGATGTACCGTATACAACGCCGAGAAAAATCACCATATATAAAATCTGTTGGAAGATGGTCAGATATCCCAACAGAAACATATAATCTTCTGCAGCCACCATGAGATAATTTCTTTCGTACCACCTATACAGAATGTCGTACAGTATATTCCAGAGTGCAGAAAGTGAAAAAGAAAGAAAGCGACCGGTTTCACTGACTGCCGCAAACAGCACGTTGATCAGGAAAATCTGCTTTTTGCTCCCCTGATAAAGCAGAAAAGAAGACATCAGCAGGAATCCATAAATCAATAACTGCTTGAAAAGACTTTTCATGCTTTCTGCGGGTGTGATCAGATTGACCACAAGTAAGGCATCCGTGATCTGTTTCGCCGCAAACCACAGAACGCCGGGGAAAAAAGTCATCCACCGGGAATCAGAACGGAATTTTAACCGGAAAAAGTGATGGAACAAAAGGCACAGGATGACAAACCATATGACCTGTGTGACGATATTCATCACTTCAATGATCAGGTAATAAGTATCAGACACAGGAAACTCCTTCCTGTTTCAAATAATTCATATACGCGGTCACAAAATCGTTATATTTTTCCTTGGATAAGTAGACCGTTTCCCCGTTGTGCAAAAGGATGATGTCCGCGCTGTACTGGGCAATGTATGCCATATTTACCAGATATCCCCGATGGCACCGGTAGAATCCGTCTCCCAGCAGTTCCTCCATATGGGCCATGGTGGCATAGATGGTCTCCGTCTGGTGCAGGGTGTGGATATCCACCTTGCGCCGACAGTTTTCCACATACAGGATCTCGTTTTTCAACAGGGTAAAACTCCGTGACTTTGTCTGAAAAAAAAGGGATTCCTCCCTGCTGCGGACGCGCTTTCCCGCTTCCTTTAATGCCTCCTGGAACACACTGTTAAACTTATCCTTCGCCAGGGGCTTCAGTAGATAATGGAAAGCAGACACGTCAAAGGCTTCAAACACATACTCCTTTAATGCAGTCACAAAAATCAGGACCGTGTCCGCCTTCCGCTCCCGCATAGTCCTGGCTATCTCCATCCCGTTGATATCAGACATCTGTATGTCCAGAAAAAGTATATCAAAGCGCTGTCTCTCAGCCAGGAACTGCTTGCCGGAGCAATAAAAAGAAACATGGCTCTCGGGAGCCATTGCCAGGATCAGTTTCTTTATCTGCAGACAGATTTCCTTTTCATCATCACAAATTCCTATGTTCATGCCTCTTGCTCTCCTCGTAATCTATATCGGTAGTTTTTGAAAAAACCTGGGGCAAAATGTAACGAAACATATAAAAAAATGTAATAAAATCGAATTCGCCTGGATTGCAGCAGGGAACACAAAAAAAGCCATCACACTGGCGGCTCATCAGGCTACCAGGTAACAGCTGCTACTCTTTCCGTGATTCAGGTCAAACTCTAGTATATATGATAACACATTCCAAAAGAAAAGTCTAGTATAAATTTTTCTTTCTGAGATCGGAAGAGCACACGTCTGAACTCCAGTCACAGTTCAGGATC
>CANDMD010000098.1 GCA_947385725.1 uncultured Lachnospiraceae bacterium
GATCCTGAACTGTGACTGGAGTTCAGACGTGTGCTCTTCCGATCTGTGCATATATTGATCCGGGTATTGGTGGAAGACAGAAGAGCTTTCCTCCATGAGAACAATGACAAAGACGGGCTGGATGTGGAGGTAGGAAAATCTTTTGTCCTGCTTTTTGTAGCTTTCCCGAACCATGTCGTATTGCCGGACCAACAGGTCGGCTCCGTAACAGAAACTTCTTTGTACCGGGAAATCGTATCCAATCCGCTGCATCTCTACATTGACCAGTCCGCCATCGGAAAGCTGTGCCAGGATGTCCATTATGATAAGGGAACTGTCTTCCGAGATGCGGCGTCGTTCCCTGGGGAGGACTCCTTTCACCTTCACATCCTGGTCCAGGATGCAGGATAGAAGACGATCCAGTCTGCCAGGATGTGCGACAGGGTCAAATATGTTCAGGAAAAACGGGTCGTAGGTGACCTTTAGTCCTCGGTTTCCTATGCAGAAATCAAGGAAAGTCTCCCGAGCCTGGTGTGGGAGCGCCCGAAAGGCGGCAAGGGTCTGGGCATCGTTTTGGATCTGACGCATTACTTCGGTTCTGAGCCGTGGTTTTCCAAGTACCTGCGGATGTGATTCCGTGACTGGGAAAATAAGGGTTGCATTGTCGTGAAGCTGCATAAAAAACCTCCTTAGTCTTTGTAGTTTGTAAAAATAAATGAGGGATTATCTGGTGAAACACCGAAGACCCTTCTGGGACATATATAAAGCATTCAAGATAATGAAATAATAGCATAGAAAGTTCATTTTTGTAAACAGAAAATTTCGTTAATCAGGGCAAAAAATATCGTTAATCAAGACAATTGTTTACAATGCAATACTGTCAGAAAGCAGGTATGCAAAAATGATGCCTCCTTCTTTTATAATGAAAAATAAATATATGTCTGTACAAAGAGCGTAAAATGGAGAATATAAATGAAAAAAGCAGTAAGTGTCTGTATCACCGTAATGTTGACGGCAATTATCCTGCTATATGCACAGGTGCAAAGCTTTGTCCCGGCGCAAGGGAAGGGAGAAGAAATCTCACTGGTTGCAGGGGATCATACAGAGGAAAAAAACCGTATCGGGAATGCGGGGTGTGGGGCTGTTCCCCAGATTCCCACGGGAGCGGCGCAGGAAAATGCAGAAGATGCCAAAGCAAATATAGGAGAAGCGGAAGCGGCGCAGGGGAATGAGGGAGAGACACGGGAGGAGAATACCTACGCACTCAGTGAGGAAGAAAGGAAAATCCTTCAGGCATACGCGGATTACATCCCTCAGCTCCGTGAAGAAATAACCAGGTCCACGGAACTGATGAAATTCGACCTGATTTATATTGACGGAGATGATATTCCAGAACTGGCGCTCATTGAAGCAGATGCCAATTCCACGGATACTGTAAGGATATACGCGTATTATGATGGCAGGGTGGAACTTGCAGGCTTTGCCGGCAGCTTTGGGACTTGCAGATTTAAGCCCTATGCAAATCTGATCCTCGATGCTGACGCATATGAAGGGCAGCAGGGCGAAAGCTTTTTCTTCTATCGGCTTTTACAGGCGGAAATGGTGCGACAGCAGTCGTTTTACCATCGCCCGCAATACCAGGCCGGTGATATTTTTCTTTTGGACGATCGCAGGGTATCGGAGGAGGAGTATCAGGAAGCCTGGGCGAGTTGGGATGTGGATGAACTGGATAGCTGGGGGTATGATGACGCGGCGTTTGTAGAGGATTATGACGACCTTTACGGAGAATTGTGCAGAAGGCATGCCGAGACCCTGGAACGGGGCGGCGCAGCACGGCATTCTACAGATGTCACCATCGGATGGCGGCGGCAATATTTAGAGTATTCTGAAGGAACGGATATGCCGCTTCCTGATGACCTGTGGGAGGCTGACGGGCTGACGGTCAGGATACATGGGTGTGCGCCGGATTTGTCCTTCCTGGAAGATATGGAGCGTTTGACAGAACTGGAAGTGGCTTTTGACTCGGAGGCGGATCTGTCGTACCTTGGCTGCCTGGACGGGCTGGAACGGTTGTCACTGTACCCTTGGTATGGCGATACGGTGGAACTTTCTTTTTTGAAAGAACTGGATCAGCTGACGGAAATTTATGCGGATCGAATATGCGACATAGAGGACCTGTCTTTTTTTCAGCACATGGTACATCTGAAAAGCCTGAGCCTTTCTTATGTGGATGACGTGGATCTAAATTACCTTATGGAACTGACGGAACTGGAGACCCTGGAGATTTCCGGAGGAAATATCAGGAATCTGGAAGGGTTGGCGGGCATGGCACAGTTGGAGTCATTATATTTATGTGAGACGCATCTTATCCGTGACAATGACAGACCGGTTCTGGATCTCTCCCCGCTGGGGAATCTGTCAGATCTCGAAAGGATATCATTGCTCTTTATTTCCACAGACGATCTGCATCCGTTATCCGTGCTGCGGAAGCTGGACTCCATTTGGCTGGTAGATACCGATGTGGAGGACATTTCCGTGCTGAGGGATATGGAAAACCTGAGCGATCTGTCCATCCATGGCAATACCAGCGAACAGGTGAAGGAGCAGGCGGAGACTTATTTCAGTGACCTGGATTATGTGAATGTGACAGAAGAATGGCCGCCGGGGATTTAATCCCTGATGAGGAAAGAATCAATATCTGATTCTTGCGCCAGTGCAAGGTGTCACCAGAAAAATTCTACGCATAATCAGGCATAAAGAGATTTCGGGAGTACCTTATTGAGATGCGGAGAAAACGGATGAAAAGAATGGACAGCGCCTTCATCATACTTACCATAACTGCTATTTTGGGCTCATGTGCACAGCCTTCCGATACAGGACCGGCTGTCGTGGCACAGACAGCCTCCCGGCAGGGTACAAAGCATATAGCCAGGCTTGTGGGGCGGTGGGCGGACACTATGGGGAAAGCGGTGGCGGATTCCATGGAAAAAGCGGCGGTGGAAGTGGCGGAGTTACAGGAGCAGGACAGCGGATCAGACGGCGGATCGGAACTGCCCGATTTCACGCAGGATAACAGGGAAATATTTGACAGTGCTGTGGAAATGCTGGAACTGTCTGCGTCAGAGGCGGAGGAATGTTTTCAGATCCTCTGTGGGGATGATGTGCGGTGAGACAGGCTCTTTCCCGGCTCCCAAAGGGGCGGCGCAGAAAAATTTGCCTGCCGTCTTCCTGTGTTTCGTCCAGGGACGGATCGGGGTGGAAGGTTTCACGGTGGAAAGTCTCCTGCCCAGAAGATTATCAAAAGCCGAAAAGCCTGCCTGGTCGGGAGATCTGCGTCTGGAGGAGTGGAAGCAGGCGTATCTTTCTTATATCTATTCGGAGGGGAGGTACATGGGGTATTGTACCTTCAGCCTGATCTATGTGGATGATGACGATGTCCCGGAACTGATGATAGATACAGGATTCGAGGCGGGAGGATGCTATATCCTTACCTTCCATGACCATGAACTGGATGTATGGCAGTCTGGCCGCCTGAATGTGACCTATATCGAGAGAGGGGGACTGGTCTGCGATTCGGGCGGCAGGATGGGGTATTACTATGATAATGTATATGCTATCCGTGACGGGAAATGGGTCTTTGTGGACGGCGGCACCTGGGGCGACGGAACGCACGGGGTACAGCTTGACGAAAACGGAAATATCATGGAATTCTTTTACTGGGACGACAGGGAACTGACACGGGAAGCGTATGAAACGCGGTTAAACGCCATCTATCCCGCCGGGCAGGGCATATATCCTGAACAGTATTATATCCGGGACGAAATCTGTTCCCTGCTGCGGACGGGGGATGTGGCCACCGCTGGGCACAGGTACGAATTGGTTGTGGGGGATGTCACCTGGAAGGAGGCTGAGACGCTCTGCCGGGAAAAGGGCGGGTACCTTGCAACCATCACTTCCCAGGAGGAGTTATGGCGGATCCAGGAGCAGATGATTGCCGAGGAGAAGACCAATGTCACATTTTTTGTGGGAGCCAGCGATATACAAAAAGACGGATCATTCTTTGGCTACTACTGGATGGAACCTGGGACGGAAGAGGGGTACGATATGCTGGATTTGTCCCATGCGCTGTGGCGGCCGTTCTGGCTGGAGGGAGAGCCCAGTTACGGGGGGCTGACGGAGGATGGGGAAAAAGTTAGAGAGGATTATGTGGTTCTCATGTACCAGGAATCCGATGGACGGTGCTGGTTTGACGATGTGCCGGAGAATTTCCTGAACGCGCACCCCTCCTGCGCGGGCAGGGTGGGATACATCTGTGAGTATGGGCAGGGGATCGGCACAGGCCAAAACGTAAGGAAGCATACAGAAAAAATGTAAACCGGTTTCTGCAAAACCAATGATATCCCAGTACTCCATCCGGCCTGAAATTGAACTTGTGTACTACCTGTTTCGCATCATTGCGTCGTTAAAATTTCTAGACGATGCCACCGCATCGCCGTCGAAATTTTGCCTAGCACTGGTACGAACCATGCAGCCCACAAGTCCAACTCCTGACCGGATGGAGTGCTGGTGAAAATTTGACGTTGAATATTTGTGCGGAAAGTGATATATTTTTTAGTAGAATGATACACTCAAAACAGGCGGAAAGCTTAAAAAGGGCATTTGTCTGATGCAGAAGGAGGGGCTATGGAGGAAGAGGAGAAGGTACTGAAGGGAAAGAAAGGAGCTAATCTGTTGATAAAAATGCTGGCTGTGGTCATGGTACCCATAGTGATACTGGTGATCCTTACGGTATTGGCATTGGGAAATGTGGGTGACAGCACGGCTTCCAACCTTGTGGAAAAGCAGCTTGCGTCGATGCAGTATATGATAGGGCAGAATCTGATGGCGGGAGAAGGCAGCTTCAACATGGTGGACGGGCAGCTGTATAAGGGAGACGTCATGTTGTCCGGCGAAAACGGACTGCTGGCAGTGATCAAACAGAATACACATATCGATTCGGCAATCTTTATCGATTCGAATATGGTTGCTTCCAGCCTGGAGAATGCAGACGCAGGGACAACCGTAAGCAGCAGGATCACGGATCGCGTTCTTGCCGGGGAAGCGGTATATTCTGACTCTGTAAGGCTGGGCGGCACAGAGTATATGGCATATTTCGTTCCTCTGTCCGCCGACGGGACAACAGTGGGCATGATGATGTCAGCCATTAAGGTGGAAGATACAGAGAGCATCTATCAGGGGACGATCACGGCCAATGTGATCTTTATGATAGTGCTGGTGGCGATATTCTGCGCTCTTGTGTGCCTGGTGGTGCTGCTGATCGTAAAAGCCCTCCTTGCGGTTGTGGGAAATCTGGACAAGGTTGCGGCAGGGGAGCTGAATCTGAAGATATCCAGTAAGATCCTGGAGAGAAGCGACGAGGTGGGAAAGATTGCCAGGGCAATGTATTCCCTGATCGTGAACTTTTCACAGATCATTCTCAATATACATAACTCCGTCAAGGAGATGGAGGAATGTACCACTCAGTTCAGCCAGAATTTTGACAGCATTACCCAGTCCATTGACGATATCAATGTGGCGGTGAACGAGATTGCGGAGGGCGCTACCCAACAGGCGGCAAACACACAGAACGTGAGCCAGAGCATGAACGATATGGGTGAGGCCATCAGCAAGACGACCGAGAGTGTCAATGAACTGAGCAACAGCGCCATGGTAATGAAGAAGAATAATGAGATGGTGGATACCGTCCTGAAAGAACTGCAGGATATCAGTATCAGAACCAGCAAGTCGGTAGATGAAGTGCAGAAGCAGACGAACCTGACCAACGAATCTGCACAGGCGATCCACTCCGCCACAGATATCATCGCGGGGATTGCAAGCCAGACGAATCTGCTTTCCCTGAACGCCAGCATTGAGGCTGCAAGGGCAGGGGAAATGGGCAAAGGGTTTGCGGTGGTTGCCGAGGAAATCAGGGGTCTGGCGGATCAGTCCAAGGAATCCGCGGCACAGATCCGCGGCATTGTAGAGAACCTGATTCAAAATTCCGATCACAGCGTGGAGATCATGAACGGCGTGGTGAATGAGATTTATCAGCAGAATGAGAAGCTGAATGTGACCCAGGAGGCGTTTGACAGTCTGAACCGGGAGATCTTCAAAGTGGTAAATGCCATTGATGCCATTTCAAGCCAGATCGACAGCATTGAGCAGTATAAGAGCGGTGTTATCGACAGCATCGACGGACTTTCGGAGATTTCACAGAACAACGCGGCGAGCACGGAGGAGACAGCTGCCACCATGGATCAGCTGACCCAGATCGTGATCGGGTGTAAGGAGGCAACTGCCGAACTGGTGAGGATTGCCGGTGAGCTCAGTCAGAATACGCAGAAGTTTAAGATGTAAGGAACGGATGCTTCAAACAGTGAGGAATGCCATAATGGTGAATGAGGGGCAGGTTTTTCCTGTCCCTTTGATATATAAGGGGAAGAAGGACAGTGATACAACCCTGATACAATTTTGGTACAAAATGTAATTGTTCAGAGGCGGGGCGCATTTTTAAAACCGGCTCTGAAAAGACTGATGGAAATGAGGGAGCAGGATGTTAAAGATTTTGATCGCAGAGGACGAGGAGCCGATTGCCAACCTGATCAAAATGAATTTAAGGAGAGCGGGCTATCATTGTATCTGGGCGGCGGACGGGGAAACCGCCGCGGACTATATGGAAAAGGAGAAACCGGATCTGGTGTTGCTGGATGTGATGCTTCCGGGTATCAACGGCTATGAACTGATGGACTACGCGAGGACACTGGAGCTTCCGGTGATCTTCCTGACAGCGCTGGGAACCACGGAGAATAAAGTGAAGGGCTTAAAGATGGGGGCGGATGATTACCTGACGAAGCCTTTTGAGATCGTGGAGCTGCTTGCCAGGGTGGAAGCCGTCCTGCGCAGATATCATAAGACAGAGAGCGTGATGGAGGTGTTTGATATCGTGATCGACACCGCGTCCAGGGCAGTCACCAGGAACGGAGAGCAGATCCCCCTTACCATGAAGGAGTTTGACCTGCTGCTTCTGCTGGCAAGAAACCGCAATATTGCGCTGTACCGCGAGACGATCTATGAGACGGTCTGGGGAGGGGAATATATGGGGCAGAGCAGGACGGTGGATCTGCATATTCAGAGATTGAAGAAGAAGCTGAACTGGGATAATGAGATTTCCGCAGTATATAAAGTGGGCTACCGCCTGGAGGCTGAATGAGATTTTCGGATAAGCTGTTTCTTGTCACAACTGCATTGCTGACGGTCATTTTCATGCTTTTTGGAAGCTGGCTGCTTTCCTCCAATTTCACCCAGCTCCTGGACAAGGAGATCGAGAGGGGAAACAGTGAGAGCAGGATGTTCGCCTTTTTGTTTGAGATGGGCTACCGCTCCACGGAGGAATATGGGGAGGATTATGCGGTCAGCCGGACCCTGGACAGCATTACCGGCAGCGTGGAGCGGGACGGGAGCCGCCTGTTCGTGTTGAGGGAGGGTGGCGCTTATTGCGCCGGTGAGGATTATGTGGCCAGGGGAGGCTTCGGTCAGGAGATCGGCGGCCTGGTGGAGTCCCTGGAAAATGCCGGAAATACATACGGGTATCGTATCCGGAGGTTTGGAGACGCTTATTATATGTTCACGGTCACTGTCACTACGGCTGCGGAAAAGCCTCTATATCTGGGGCTGTGCAGGGAATTGACGCCGATCTACAGGGACCGGATGGATCTGCTGCGGCAGTACCGCACTGCGTTGCTGGGGCTTCTCGCCATAGGAAGCATCGGTATCTATGGGCTTTCCAGATATATTACCAGACCCATCCGCAGTCTGAACCGTGTGGCAAAGCAGATCGCGGACGGGCGGATGGAACTGCGCTCCTCCAACCATAGCGGGGACGAGATCGGGGAGCTGGCCAGGAATTTTAATCATATGGCGGACAGGCTGGTGGAGGAAGCGGAGGCAAAGGCGCTGGAGGCAAAGCAGAAGGAGGATTTCACGGCAGCCTTTGCCCATGAACTGAAGACCCCTCTGACCTCTATCATCGGTTACGCGGACATGATGAATTCCATGAAGATATCGGAGGAAGAGAGAGCGGAGGCCACGTTTTATATCTACAGCCAGGGAAAGCGGCTGGAAAGCCTTTCCCATAAGCTGCTGGAGCTGGTCAGCATGGACAAGAGCCCCATCGAGAACAGAATCCTACAGACGAAGCTTCTGGAGGAAAATATCAGGGCTACCGTGCGTCCCATCTGGGCACAGAAAAATATCCATGGCAAGGTGGATATGGACAAGGGCGTGATCTGCGGGGATATGGAGCTTCTTCTGTCCCTCCTGTACAATCTCCTGGACAACGCGGCAAAGGCCATGGATAAGGGAGAACAGGGATTTATCTGGCTGAAGGGGAAAAACCTGCCCAGCGGCGAATATGAGATCAAGGTGGTGGATAACGGAAGAGGCATCCCCCAGGAGGAGATCAGCCGGATCACAGAGGCTTTTTATATGGTGGACAAGTCCCGTTCCCGCAGGGAAGGCGGCGCGGGAATCGGCATGGCGCTGTGTCACAAGATCATTAAGCTTCATGACGGTGCGCTGCAGATCGACAGTAAGCTGGGAGAAGGAACCGTCATGAAGGTAGTTTTTCCGGCAGTGATGCCGAAGAAGGAAAGGGCAAATGAGCGGAGAAAAAGAACAAAGCAGGAGCAGGCGAAAGCCTAAGCGCAGGAATCCTCTGCAGACCAGGCTGACCTATGCGGCTTCCATACTGGCGCTCACGGCTCTGGTGGGGGCGGCTTTCTTCAGTCCGGGATGGGTCTTTGGCTTTCAGGATAACATACGGTGCAGGGATCAGGTGCTGGAGGAGCGGGAAAATGTGAATGTGACCGCATTGAGCACCAACTATGAATCCTCCTTTTATCAGCGGATGATAAACTTTGCGGAGGATCCGGCCGGTACCAGCTATTATGTGGCATCGGAGGAACTGACGGATTATGATAAGCTGCAGGACTTTTTACATTCAGAGTATGGTTTTGAAAGCGGGCGCATATGGCCGCTTATTCAGCTGGGGCTGATTACAGAAGAGTTCTTTGCCTGTGAAATCAGCGGATGGAAACAGTACGTGATTTATAGCGATGATTATACCAAGGGTGTGAATTTCATCCTGTGGTATATTGAACTGGAACATCCCGATACCTTCGAAAAATATAAACTGCTGGTGGAGGCCGATACGGGTGAGATCTATGGCGTAAAGGCCGATGTGGGCGGTGTGTTTCATTCATTTGAGAAGGGGTATGACAGGAATATTATTTATTATGAGCACAGCCTGGAGGAATGCCTGGGGTTTCCTTCGGGGGAGATGTATGACGAAGAATGGGCGATACTGGCATTATTTTTCAGCGGACTGACATTACCGGATTTTTATGAATTTACCGATCTGTACTTTACGGCGGCAGAAATCATACACGAGAAAGCACTCCTGGATGCAGAAAGCGTTGACGGAACCATTAATGTACAGATGTCCAGTAATGAACTGGATGAGGTCAGACTCAAAATGGGAATTACGGAGGAGGATGAGGATGACAGACAATGGATCGACTTCCTGGAATCCTACCCCGCCATGTCCGTATGGGACAAGGGAAACAGGCTGGAATATACACTTCCCTATGGTGACGGCAGCCTGATCTTCCGGATGCAGATGGCGAAGTCCGTTCCCTACCCGTGGCGGCTGCAGGATATTACCGTGGGATTTCCCGAGATCTATGAACTGATTCCGGAATTTCAGGAATAATAAAGCCTCTGTGCCGATATATTTAAAAAAATGGTACAGAGGTTTTTGTAGATTGAAAATAGCAGAATGGATCCGGAAAATCGATGATCTGGTCTGGGGTCCCTGGCTGCTGTTCCTCTTGCTGGGAACGGGGATTTACCTGATGGTCAGCCTTCGGTTCCTGCCCTTGAAAAATCTGAAATTTGCTTTTGCCTGTGCGCTGGGCAGGGAAGGGAAGCAGGGAAGAGGGGATGCAGGGAAGCGATTGGGGAAGGAGCATGCCTCCGGTCAGGTATCGGCGCTCTCCTCTCTGACCACCGAACTGGCGGCCACCATGGGAACGGGAAATATCATAGGGGTGGCGACGGCAATGACGCTGGGGGGACCGGGGGCGTTATTCTGGATGGTGGTCACCAGTCTCATCGGCATGGCGACAAAGCTGGTGGAGAGCACCTTATCCGTTACATATCGAAGTAAAAACGCATTGGGTCAGACGGTTGGAGGCCCCATGTATACCATGGCGACGGCGCTTCCCGGGAAGCTGCCGGGAAGAATACTGGGGTTCTTTTTTGCGCTGTTTGCGGTGCTTGCCTCCTTTGGCATGGGCAATATGACGCAGTCCAATTCCATTGCGGATGCCCTGTATGTTACCTTTCAGGTGCCCAAAGCGGCGACGGCTCTGGGTGTGACGGTGCTGACAATCCTGATCGTGCTGGGGGGGATCAGTTATATCGCGAGGCTGACACAGCTGATGGTGCCTTTTATGGGGATTTTTTATCTGCTGGGGACTCTGGCGGTCATCCTGGCCCATTGGAGGAATCTGCCCCTTGCCCTGGGAGGGATACTGACAGCGGCATTCTGTCCCCGGGCAGTGTCAGGGGGACTGTTCGGAACAGTCCTGGTTTCCGCGGGGCAGTCTCTGCGCTGGGGTGTTTCCAGGGGAATCTTTTCCAACGAGGCTGGGCTGGGAGCCGCCGGGATTTCCGCTGCTGCGGCAGATACGAGGGATCCTGTGAGGCAGGGATATATCAGTATGACAGGGGTGTTCCTGGATACGGTGGTCATGTGTTCCCTGACGGGGCTTGCGCTGGCATCCTCAGGAGCCTTCGGCATGACGGACGCAAAGGGGAATCCTTTGACCGGTACTGCCCTTACCCTTGCGGCGTTCCAGAGTACGCTGGGGGACTGGGGAGAGAAGTTTATCAGTATCAGTATTGTGCTGTTTGCCTTTGCCACGATCGCAGGCTGGGCGTATCAGGGGGAGAGGGCTTTCGAATTTCTGATGAAAGGGAAAACGGCCTGTAATATCTGGTATCGTTTTGTCTATGCGCTGATGGCATTTCTCGGGTGCGTCTGTTCGCTGGAGGTGGTGTGGAACCTGTCGGATATCTGCAATGCGCTGATGGCGGTGCCCAATCTGATCTGTGTGCTTCTGCTGTCCCGGGGGGTGTGCCGGCAGATACGGGATTACAGGTAGGGCACTGGTATTGGTGACGATTCACCCCCAGGCCGCCTGGTACGATCGGGGCTGAATCAATACAGTAGTAACAGTTCAGCCTTCGGCCAAACTGTTACGAGAATGCACACAAAATGAGTTTTCAACTCATTTTGGCGCCTGCAAGTCTCGCAAAATTGCACAGGGAAGCAATTTTGACTTCGCGGTGCCGTATGGCTGAACTGTTACATACAGTACAATCTTTTTTCAGAAAAGAATTGTAGGGAAACCTGAAACATGGTATGATAAATTCGCTTGTGCAGTAATAACGGAAATAACAGCTGCCGGCAGAAAAGAGGAAACTATCATGTTATCAAAGACTATAGAAAATTTTTTGCAGTATGTCACCATAGATACCCAGTCCGACGAAACCACCGGAACCACCCCCAGCACGGCGAAGCAGCATGATCTGGCACAGCTTTTGGAGCGCCAGCTGCGGGAAATGGGTGCGGAGGAGATCACCTATGACCGGGAATACTGCTACCTTTATGCCTCGATTCCGGCATCCGAGGGCTGCGAGGATGCGCCGGTGCTGGGATGGATCGCCCATATGGACACTTCCCCGGCGGTGACGGGCGCCGGGGTGAAGCCCCGCGTTGTGGAAAACTATGACGGGGAGGATATCCTGCTGAACGGGGAGGAAAATATCGTACTTTCCACAATGGATTTCCCTGAGATTAAAAGGCTGAAGGGAAAGGATATCATTGTCACCGACGGCACCACGCTCCTGGGGTCGGATGACAAGGCCGGCATTGCGGAGATCATGGGCGCCTGCGAGTATCTGTTACAGCATCGGGAGATAAAGCACGGCAAGATCCGGGTGAGTTTCACTCCTGATGAAGAGATCGGGGAGGGCGCGGATCATTTTGATGTCAGGCTTTTCGGGGTGGATTTCGCCTACACGGTGGACGGTGGCGAGTTTGGTGAACTGGAAAATGAGACTTTTAACGCCGCTTCCGGCAGGCTTACCGTGTACGGGCGCAGCGTGCACCCGGGCAGCGCAAAGGGAAAGATGATCAATTCCATCCTGGTGGCGCAGGAATTTCAGAGTCTGCTGCCGGTATTCCAGAATCCCATGTATACGGAAGGGTATGAGGGATTCTTCCATCTGGATCAGATTACGGGAAATGTGGAAAAGACAGTTGCAGAATATATTATCAGGGACCACAGCAGGGAACTGTTCGAGCAGAAGAAGGCACGGTTCCGGAAGTGCGCAGATTTTTTAAATGAAAAATATGGGGAAGGAACCGTTGTCGCCGAAGTGAGGGATTCCTACTATAACATGAAAGAGGTCCTGAAGGATCATGAACACCTGATGAAGAACGCATCCGATGTCCTGCGGGAACTGGGGGCGGAACCGGTGGTGAATCCGGTCAGGGGCGGCACGGACGGCGCGAGACTTTCCTTTATGGGACTTCCCTGCCCGAACCTCTGTACCGGAGGCGCAAACTGCCACAGCCGTTTTGAGTATGCCTGCGTCCAGTCCATGGACAAGGTCACGGAGCTGCTGGTCATGCTGGCGGAGAGGTATGGGAAACAGCCATAAAACTCGTTTCTTTTCGATATGATAAGACAGAAGGGAAAAAGCCAAGGGGAATGTATAACGAAATTGATTTTGATATCATAGATACAGCCGCAGAGCCGCCTGCTGAGGAACCGGCCAGACAATACTATTTTATAGCTAAATGCCGGGAGTGGGTGCGGGAGTTTGAACGGAAAAACGGATGTCTGCCCACCGCCTGTGTCACCACCTTCGGCTGTCAGATGAACGCGAGGGACTCCGAGAAGCTGGCGGGAATTTTGAGGCAGATCGGCTATGGGATCACGGACAGCGAGAATGCCGATTTTGTGATTTTTAATACATGTACGGTGCGGGACAATGCCAACCAGAAGGTATACGGCAGGAGATCGG
>CANDMD010000099.1 GCA_947385725.1 uncultured Lachnospiraceae bacterium
CCCCCACCAACACCCAACAGAACACTCTTTCCTACACGACGCTCTTCCGATCTAGAAACATTTTCCCTTTCTGCTCATAGAATATGATAAGTAGACAGTGACTGTTCCGGGAGGATTCCGGAACAGCCGCTGATCATATGGGAAAAGGAGCAGATTCAGTTTATGGCTATCGGTTATTTGACGATGCAGGTCCGGACTGCCAATGATGCCGTGCCCCTGCGGGGAGTACAGGTCACTGTTCTGGATGATCAGGGCCGCAGCGTCTATGATCTGGTTACGGATGAGAACGGGGAAACGCAGCCGGTTCCGCTGGAAACGGTGAGCAGGGATTTCTCTCTGGAGTCCTCTTATGCCGGCGCGCCTTATGTGGGGTACAATGTGTTCGTCCAGGCTTTGGGTTTCAATTCGGTATATATTTCGGGGGTTCCCATCTTTGAGGGAGAGACGGCGATTCAGCCTGTCGCCCTTGTACCCATGCAGGAGATGCAGCGCAGTCCCACGGTGGAGGAGATTTTTATTGATAAACCTGCGGTAGCGATGCAGACAGCCCGATATCAGGAGGGTCCGGCGGAGGAGCCCCGCATATTGCGGCAGGTGGCAATTCCCAATCCGATCACTGTGCACATGGGAAGACCGGCCTCTTCCGCTTCCAATATCCGGGTATCTTTTCCCGACTATGTGAAGAATGTGGCCAGCAGTGAGATTTATCCTACATGGCCGGAGGCGGCGCTGAGGGCAAATATTTACGCGGTGATCACCTTTGCACTGAACCGGGTTTTTACGGAATGGTACAGGAGTCAGGGATACAATTTTGACATCACCAACAGCACTGCTTACGATCAGGCTTTTGTGTATGGAAGGACAATCTATGAATCCATCAGCCGGATCGTGGATGAGATCTTTAATGAGTATGTGCGCAGGCAGGGGCAGATTGCGCCGTATTTCACTTCTTTCTGTAACGGAACCACCACCACCTGTGCCGGATTGTCCCAGTGGGGGACGGTCTCCCTGGCAAACAGCGGATTGACTCCCCTGCAGATCCTGCGCACTTATTATCCAAATGACGTTGAGATCGTGGAGACGGATGTGATCACGGGCTCTTTGTCCTCCTATCCCGGCACTGCCCTCCGGCCCGGAAGCACGGGACTGGATGTGCAGACGATTCAGACGTATCTGAACCGGATCCGGAGAAATTATCCGGCGATTCCTGTGATCACGGACGAAACGGGAGTGTTCGGAAACAGCACCCAGGCGGCTGTGACTAAATTCCAGAGCATCTTCAACCTGGCGGCCGATGGTATTGTGGGGAAAGCTACCTGGTATAAGATTTCCAAACTATATGCCGCGGTGACAAGGCTGGCGGAACTGGACAGCGAGGGAACCACACTGGGAATCGGGACAGTGCCCCCCGGTTCTGTGTTAAGGCAGGGCTCCAGGGGGACGGATGTGATCACACTGCAATATCTCCTGAATGTGGCGGCGGAATTTTATCCCTCTGTCGCCAGTGTTTCCCAGGACGGTATTTTCGGCAGCGGGACACATCAGGCGGTCATGGACTTTCAGCGGGCGATGGGGCTTACCGCAGACGGTATTGTGGGTGCGAATACCTGGAGAGAGCTTTATAATGTTTATCTGGGGGTTCAGGAAAATGTGCCGCCCTCCGGCTCTGGAACAGGCGTTATTGAATATACTGTCCGCTCAGGGGATACGCTGTGGCTTCTTGCCCAGAGGTACGGGACAACAGTGGATGCCATCAAGAGCTTAAACGGACTGACCAGCAATATGTTGAATATCGGCCAGGTGCTGAAGATTCCAGCTTCTGCGGGAGGCTCTTATTTTGAATATGCTGTCCGCCCCGGAGATACGCTGTGGCTGCTTTCCAGAAGATACGGGACGACGGTGGATGCCATCAAGAACCTTAACGGCCTTACCGGCGACAGACTGGATGTGGGGCAGATCCTGAGGATCCCCCGGAATGGCTGATATCTTGATTGCTTATTGTAATTGGCAGATTGATTCTTTAACAGTTCCTTAGAAAACATACCCTGGAAATATGATTTGAATGTGGGCATTCATCACATATTTTCAGGGTATTTTGTCCGTGCCTTATTGCTGCTTTGGCTGATAATTGCTGTGTTATCTGATAAAAATGGAGACTGTGCTGAAAAATTTCTTTCTGTTGGCGGTCAGATTTCCCGCATGGATCCCCACAGGATCCTCTTCCGGGGTATCTGCTGCCGTTACGATCTCCGACTGCCTTTTCCAGTCAAAGGGCTGATCACTGAGCGGTTGTCTGGCTTTGGCATTTTTTTTATTATTCGGGTTGGCTGCCATGCTGTCTTCTGTTATGGTTATTTTCTTGCCAATATTCTTTGCCGCGTTATTAATCTTCTTCTGGATGTCGGTCTTTTCTTCCTCTGTGGCCGCGGTGCCCTGTTTCTGCTTCAGGGTGTTCAGAGTCCGGTGCATGCCCTGGATTTGTTTCCCGGCGGCGGAAAGAGAGACCAGTACGCCGGATTCCTTGTTGCCAAACATGGTCGCTGCCGGATTCGACTCTTCCTCGTCCGCTCTGTCCCTGGCTTCTTTTGCCTCGGCTTCCTCCTTCAATGCCTCCCGTTTTTGGGCAGTTTCTTCCTGCCGTTTCTGGATCTGGTACTGTCGTAACTCACTGCTTAAAGACTGTATCTCTTCCTGCACAGCCTGCTTTTCCTTTTTCTTTTCTGCGCTTGTCTTGTCATTATCATAGGAAATGCTTTTCTTTTGTTCCCGCAGAGTGGTAATCTCCTTGCGGAGTTCACTCTCATGACTGTCCAATGAAGGTTGCTTAGAGGATATATTTTCCTGTGATGATGGCTTTGTTCCTGATATTTTCATCCCGATACCTCCCTTGCCATGCTTCAGCGCACTTTTCAATCATTTTTTATTACCTTTATAGTAGCAGATTTCCCTGGAATTATCAACAGCGCAAATGGGTTAAATTGGAAGGTTTGGTTACATGCAAAATTGAAGATGTAAGTAGAATTTGCTATGGCGGGGATGGTTAAAATGTGGTACTATTGGTATGCGTGTCAAGACACGCAAATGATCTGAGCCGCAGCCTGACTGCGGCACGGGAGTCAGTATGAAAAGAAGAATTAGAAAGAGAATTTTGATCGTCATGGCAGTGATGTGCTGTGTGGCGGGTATTGCGGCTATTTTGATATGTCTGGCCACATCTTCCGAACCGGGAACTGTTACGCCCTCCACATTCGGATCTGCACCGGTATCTGCCACAAGTCCTGCACCGGTATCTGCCACAAGTTCTGCACCGGCATCCACGGCAGTCCCGTCCCCCGTTCCCACAGCGGAGGCAACAGTGACACCGGCACCGGAACCTGTAGTAGTCCCTACCACAGAGCCCACGGCGGAGCCTGCAACGGCTTCCGGCGAAGCGTCCGGGACAGAACCGGCCGTCTCCAACGGATATCTGGTGGTGATCGATGCGGGACATCAGCAGAAGGGGAACAGCGAGAAGGAGCCTGTGGGTCCCGGCGCCGCGGAGATGAAGGCAAAAGTGTCGGGGGGAACCCATGGGGATACCAGCGGCCTGAAGGAATACGAGCTGACGTTGATGGTGGCGGAGAAGCTGGAGGATGAACTGGTCAACCGGGGGTATGAGGTGATCATGGTGCGCACTGCCCATGATGTGGATATCAGTAATTCCGAGCGTGCCCAGGTGGCAAATGACGCAGGGGCAGACGCTTTTATCCGTATTCATGCCAACGGTTCGGAGGATACTTCCGTTCACGGCGCGATGACTATATGCCAGACTTCGTCCAATCCATATAACAGTGAACTTTATGAACAGAGTAAAGATTTGTCCACAAAGGTGCTGGAGGAACTGACGGCGTCCACGGGCTGTAAGAAACAGCGTGTCTGGGAGACAGACACCATGAGCGGCATCAACTGGTGCCAGGTGCCGGTGACCATCGTGGAAATGGGCTATATGACGAATCCGGAGGAGGATGCGCTGATGGCTACGGAAGAATATCAGCAGAAGATTGCGGAAGGGATTGCCAACGGGATTGACGGTTTCCTGATGACTGAATAGCGATTGTTACTAAATAACACTTGTGACCCAAGGATATTTTTGACTGGATAAGGAGATGGCGGATGACATTTAACTTTGAAGAAGAACTGAAAAAACTTCCCAAAGAGCCGGGCGTCTATATTATGCGGGATGATAAGGACGTGATCCTGTATGTGGGCAAGGCGGTCAATCTCCACAATCGTGTCCGCTCCTATTTCCGGGAAAATATCGGAAGAGGTCCCATGATTGACAAGATGGTGTCATTGATCGCAAGGTTTGAATATATCGTGACGGATTCCGAACTGGAAGCGCTTGTGCTGGAGAACAATCTGATTAAAGAAAATTCTCCCAAATATAATACCTTGCTGAAGGATGATAAGACGTATCCCTATATCAAGGTGACGCTGGGCGAGGAGTACCCCAGGATCCAGTTTTCCCGTACCATGAAAAAAGACAGGTCCAAATATTTCGGGCCTTACACCAGCGCGGCCGCGGTGAAGGATACCATTGAGCTCCTGAACAAGCTGTACTGTCTGCGCACCTGTAACCGAAGTCTGCCCAAGGACATCGGGCTGGAGCGCCCCTGCCTGAATTATCATATCAAACAGTGCATGGCGCCCTGCCAGGGCTATATCAGCAGGGAACAGTACAGGGAACAGGTGAATCAGGCGCTGGAATTTCTGAACGGCAATTACAATATGATATTGAAGGATCTGGAGTCAAAAATGAAGAATGCTTCGGAAACGCTGGATTTTGAGGCGGCAGCAAGCTACCGGGATCTGTACAACAGCGTGAAACAGGTTTCCCAGAAGCAAAAGATCACGGACAGCGTGGGAGAGGATAAGGACATCATTGCCCTGTATCAGGATGAGAATGAGGCCGTGGTTCAGGTGTTCTTTGTCAGGGATGGCAAACTGATCGGCAGGGAACACTATTACATGACACATGTTTCGGAAAACAAGGCGGAGATCCTGGAGAACTTTGTCAAGCAGTTTTATGCCGGAACGCCTTTCATTCCCAGGGAATTGATGCTCCAGTATGAGATAGAGGACTGCCAGCTGATCGAAAAGTGGCTGACCGGGCGGAAGGGCGGCAGGGTTTACCTCCGTGTGCCCAAGATCGGTTCCAAGGAGAAGCTGGTGGAGCTGGCGGCACAGAATGCCCGGCACATCCTGGAACAGGACAGGGAGAGGCTGAAGCGCGAGGAGGGCAGGACCATAGGCGCGGTCAAGGAGATCGCCAATATCCTGGGACTGCCACATATCGAGCGGATGGAGGCATTTGATATTTCCAATATTAACGGCTTTGAAAACGTGGGATCCATGATCGTCTTTGAAAAAGGGAAACCGAAGCCCAGCGATTACCGGAAGTTCCGGATCAAGACCGTGTCCGGTCCCGATGATTACGCCTGCATGAGGGAGGTGCTGACCAGGCGGTTCCGCCATGGCCTGGAGGAGAGCAGGGAACTGGAGGAAAAGGAACTGGATCGGGAATACGGCAGTTTCACGAAATTTCCTGACCTGCTGATGATGGACGGCGGCAGGGGGCAGGTGAATATCGCCCTGTCTGTGCTGGAGGAGTTACAGGTTCATATCCCTGTCTGCGGCATGGTGAAAGATGACAACCACCGCACCAGAGGGCTGTATTATAACAATGTGGAATTGCCCATCGACACCCATTCGGAGGGCTTTAAGCTGATCACCAGGGTACAGGATGAAGCCCACCGCTTTGCCATTGAATATCACCGTTCCCTGAGGAGCAAAGCCCAGGTGAAGTCCGTGCTGGACGATATCCCCGGCGTAGGGCCTGCCAGAAGGAAGGCGCTGATGCGGCATTTCAAGTCCATTGAGGAGATCAGGGCGGCCTCCGTGGAGGAACTTGCGTCCCTTCCAGAACTGAATGTGAGGGCGGCGGAGGAAATATATCACTTTTTCCGTAAAAACACTTCTTCACAGGAACAAAACCATGTGTTACAATTTAAATGATGTGAAATGACATGGAAGCGGAAACAGGCGTAAGCAAGGGGTATGGATATGGAGAGTATCGCTTTAAAAAAAGTCGTGGAAAAAATGGAACTGGAAAACCTGACTCCCGATATTGAGATCAAGGGAATCCGCGTCACGCAGTCGGATGTCAATCGTCCCGCATTGCAGATGACAGGCTTTTTCCAGCATTTCGACGCCACCAGGCTGCAGGTGATAGGCTTTGTGGAGTACACGTACATGGAGGGGCTTTCGGAGCAGCGGCAGCGGGAGGTTTACGATGAATTGATGTCGTATGATATTCCTGCTTTCGTGTTTTGCAGGGAATTGCAGCCCAACCCCGTTTTCATGGAGCGGGCGCTGGCCCATAGAATCCCGATTTTTTCCAGCAAGAAGGCTACTTCCGGATTTATGGCGGAGACCATCAGATGGCTGAACGTAAAGCTTGCGCCCTGTATTTCCGTGCATGGCGTGCTGGTGGATGTCTACGGGGAAGGCGTGCTGATCACCGGGGAAAGCGGCATCGGCAAATCCGAGGCGGCGCTGGAGCTGATCAAGCGCGGACACCGTCTGGTCACTGACGATGTGGTGGAACTTCGGAAGGTAAGCGATGAGACGCTGATCGGATCGGCGCCTGATGTGACGAAGCATCTGATCGAGCTGCGCGGTATCGGCATTGTGGATGTGAAGTCACTTTACGGGGCATCTTCTGTAAAGGATACCGCAAATATTGATCTGGTGATCCGCCTGGAGGAATGGGATAAGGATAAAGAATATGACAGGCTGGGGCTGGAGGAGAACTACACGGAATATCTGGGCAATAAGATCATCTGCCACAACATTCCCATCAGGCCCGGGCGTAATCTGGCGGTCATCTGCGAGACTGCGGCGGTAAACCACCGTCAGAAGAAGATGGGCTATAATGCGGCGCAGGAGCTCTACACCCGTGTGCAGAGATCCCTGGCGAGAAAGCGCAATGACGATGAAGACGAGGATGATGAGTGATGGGAAAGTATGCGTTTGGAGTGGATATCGGAGGCACTACCGTAAAGATCGGCCTGTTTGACAGGGAGGGCTGTGCGCTGGATAAGTGGGAGATCCCCACAGTTAAGGATAATGAGGGGAGCTCTATTTTGCCGGATGTGGCGCAGAGTCTTCTGGATAAGATGAAGGAAAAGGGTATTGGAAGGGAAGACCTGGTGGGAATCGGCGTGGGAGCGCCCGGCGCCATAGACCGGAACGGCAATCTGGTGAGCAGGGCGGTGAACCTGGGCTGGAATCCTTTTAACATACCGAAGGCGTTGGGCGCATATATTGATGTACCGGTAAAGGCTGCCAATGACGCCAATGCGGCGGCTTTCGGTGAGATGTGGCAGGGCGGCGGCAAGGGCTTTTCCAATCTGGTTGCCGTAACGCTGGGAACCGGCGTGGGCGGCGGCATTATCGTGGATGGAAATATTCTCACCGGAGCTTCCGGCGGCGGCGGGGAAATCGGTCATATCCATATTGAAGACGCCGAAGCGGAAAGCTGCGGCTGTGGAAAAAAGGGCTGTCTGGAGCAGTACGCCTCCGCCACGGGTATTGTGCGTCTGGCGAGAAGACGTCTGGAAAAGGATGACACACCCAGTGCCCTGCGGGAAGGAGAGGTTTCTGCCAGAACAGTTTTCGACGCGGTGAAGGCAGGAGACAGAGTGGCCGTGGAGATCGCGGAGCAGTTTGGCGAATACCTGGGAAAAGGGCTGGCAAATGTGGCCAGTGTGGTGAATCCGGAGGTGTTTGTCATTGGCGGCGGCGTATCCAAGGCGGGTGAGATTTTGTTCCAATTTGTGGAACCAGCGTTTCAGAGGTACGCGTTCCCCGCATGCCGGAATACGGCATTCATCCTGGCGAAGCTGGGCAATGATGCGGGCATATACGGGGCGGCAGGGTTAATTTTAAATTAAAAAAGGGCGCCGAAGAGAAGAGACGGAACTGGAATAGGAAAGACAACAATGATCAGTGCAGCAGTAATAGAGGCTTTAAAGGGATATGTCCCGGAAGAAAATATCAGTTTGCAGGAGAAGATGGCAGGTCACACCACTTTTCGAATCGGTGGACCTGCTGATTGCTTTTTGCAGTTGGAGAGCGAAGAACAACTTCGGAAGGTTCAGAAGTATCTGAATCTGGTGGAGGAGCCTTATTTTATCCTGGGCAATGGAAGTAATTTACTGGTCAGTGACAGGGGATATCAGGGCATCATATTACAGATCGGACAAAAGATGAGCCGTATCCAGGTCAGCGGAAACACCATAATCGCCCAGGCGGGAGCTCCGCTGTCGCAGGTTTCGAAAGCGGCTTATGAGCACGGTCTTTCCGGGATGGAATTTGCCGCTGGAATCCCCGGCACGGTGGGCGGAGGCGTGGTGATGAACGCAGGCGCCTACGGCGGCGAGATGAGCCAGGTTGTGACCATGGTGCGGGTGGTCGATAAAAACGGCGAGATCATGGAGCTGGATAACAGTACCATGGAGTTCGACTATCGCTACAGTGCCATCAAGAAATACCCCTTTACCGTGACGGAAGTCACAATGAAGCTGACAGAGGGGAACAAAGAGGAGATCCGGGCCAGGATCAAGGAACTGGTAGCAAAGAGAAGGGAAAAGCAGCCCCTGGATTATCCAAGTGCGGGCAGCACCTTTAAACGGCCGGAGGGACACTTTGCAGGGAAACTGATCATGGATGCCGGCATGCGGGGCTTCCAGATCGGGGGCGCTAGAGTGTCTGATAAGCACTGTGGTTTCATTGTCAATACGGGAAACGCTACCGCGGAGGATGTGAAAGACGTGATAGCGGAGGTGCAGGATCGGGTAAAAGAATTGTTTCGTGTGGAACTGGAGCCGGAGATCATATTTTTGTGACCGGACTTAAGGCTGATTCTTGCAGATGCCTTATAACAGGAGATGAAAACAGATGAGATTTGTCATAGTGACCGGAATGAGCGGAGGCGGGAAAAGCACGGCCTTGAAAATGCTGGAGGATGTGGGTTTTTACTGTGTGGATAATCTGCCCGTATCTCTGATAGAGAAGTTTGTGGAGCTGGTATCCGTGCCCGGCAGCGAGATCAACAAGGTGGCCCTGGGGCTGGATGTCCGCGCGGATCAGTCTTTTGAAGAAACCACGAAGATCCTGAATCAGCTCAGGGGGGCAGGATACAATTTTGAGATCCTGTTTATGGACGCCAGTGAAGTCTCCCTGATCAAACGATACAAGGAGACCCGGCGCGTTCATCCCCTGGCGGTGGACGGCAGGGTGGAAGAAGGCGTGAAAAAGGAGCGGAAGGTGCTGGAAAATGTCCGGAAAAATGCGGATTATGTCCTTGACACCTCCAAGCTTCTGACCAGGGAACTGAAAGAGGAACTTGACCGCATTTTTGTTAAGAATGAAGAATATAATAGTCTCATGGTAACGGTAATGTCCTTCGGCTTTAAACACGGCATACCTGCGGACGCCGACCTGGTGTTTGACGTGCGTTTCCTGCCGAATCCTTTTTATATCGATGAACTGAAGAAAAAGACAGGAAATGACAGGGAAGTGCAGGATTACGTGATGGGATTTCCGGAGGCTGAGACCTTCATGGAGAAGCTGACCGACCTGATACAGTTTCTGATCCCCAACTATGTCAAAGAGGGAAAGTATCAGCTGGTGGCAGCCATCGGCTGTACCGGAGGGAAGCATAGAAGCGTTACCCTTGCCAATGAGTTGTACAAGCGTATGAAGGACAAGGGGAAATACGGTATGAAGCTGTACCATCGGGACATTATGAATCAGGGGACTTAAGGGATGTCATTTTCAGGAGAGGTAAAGGCAGAACTGACCAGGCATATCAGCCCTGCGAGACACTGTCAGCTGGCAGAGCTGGCGGCCATTGTAAGCTTCTGTGGACAATTCGGACGTGAGAAGGATGGAAAATATACTATCGGCTTTCAGACCGAAAATAATGCATTAGTCAAAAAAGGCTTTACATTATTAAAAAAATTGTATAATATAGAAAATGGTGTTTCGCTGACGGAACAGGAAGTACGGGATATCATGCAGAAGGCGGGCGGCGCGGGGCAGCCGGTCAGTCCGTTGACGATAAAGAACACATGCTGTAAGAGGGCGTTCCTGAGGGGAGCGTTTCTCAGCGCCGGTTCCATGAGCGATCCCCGAAAGGGGTATCATCTGGAATTTGTCTGTAGTAATGAGGAACAGGCGGCGCAGCTGCAGCAGGTCATCCGCAGGTTCGACATAGAGGCGAAGATTGTCCTCCGCAAAAAGTATTATGTGGTTTACCTGAAAGAGGGTTCCGCCATCGTGGATTTGCTGAATGTCTGTGAGGCGCCGGTCTCACTGATGAACCTGGAGAATATGAGGATCATCAAAGAGATGCGTAATTCCGTTAACAGACGGGTGAACTGTGAGACGGCAAATATATCAAAGACGGTTAATGCCTCAGCGAGACAGATTGAGGATATTGAATATATCAGAAAACATTATGGATTGGAGAAGCTTTCCGGGACTTTGCGGGAGATGGCGGAGGTAAGGCTGGAGAATCCGGATGCCCCCCTGAAAGAATTGGGAGAGTACCTGACTCCAACTGTTGGAAAATCCGGTGTCAATCATCGACTGCGTAAGTTGAGTGAGCTTGCTGAAAGGTTAAGACAGAGTGAAATATAAAGTGCGCAGCGGTGAAAGGCGCAAGGAGGAGCAAGTTATGACAAAGAGGAACATTCAGGTAAGATTGGAGAATGGGCTGGAGGCAAGACCCATAGCGCACCTGGTGCAGGAGGCCAGCAAGTATGACAGCACCATTTACATTATCTCCGATGGTAAAAAGGTCAATGCCAAGAGTATCATGGGCATGATGAGCCTGGGTCTGGACAGCGGTGAGGATCTGGAGGTGGCCGCGGAGGGATTGGATGAACAGGCCGCAGTGGAGGGAATTGAAGGCTTTCTCAGCGGCAAGGCAGCCGCAGCAAAATAGGATGATACAAGTCAGGCCCGGAAAGCTATGCCTTCCGGGTCTGCTTATCATATGGGGGAGGAGGCGCCCATGGATAAAAAGTTATTATTTGTCTATAATCCCAAGGCGGGCAAGGCTCGGATCAGGACGAAGCTTGCGGACATTCTGGAGGTGTTTGCCAGAGACGGTTATGAACTTACGGTCTGTCCCACGCAGAAGCAGGGGGATGCCTGCAGGATCGTGGCAGGCCGGTCAAAGGAGTATGACCTGGTGGTGTGCAGCGGCGGGGACGGCACCCTGGACGAAACGGTGACGGGTATGATGCAGAGCGGTTTCCGAACACCTGTGGGGTATATTCCCGCAGGCAGTACCAATGATTTCGGGGGCAGCCTGGCCCTGCCGAAAAATATGGTGAAGGCAGCCCAGACCATAGTGGATGGCAGGAATTTCCCCTGTGACATGGGCGCCTTCAACGAGGATGTATTTGTCTATATCGCGGCTTTCGGGCTGTTTACGGATGTGTCCTATGAGACAGGACAGGATATGAAAAATGTATTGGGGCATATGGCGTACATCCTGGAGGGGATGAAGCGCCTGCCGGCCATTAAATCCTATTCCATGCGCGTTTGTTATGAGGATAAGGTCATAGAGGATGATTTTATTTTCGGAATGATCACAAATTCCGTCTCTGTGGGAGGTTTTAAGAATATCACCGGTAAGAATGTGAAGCTGGATGACGGCGTCTTTGAGGTGACGCTGATCAAAAAGCCGAAAAATCCGGTGGAACTGAATAATATCATGCTGTCGCTGTTGAACCGCGCCATTGACACCAAGTCCATGTACTGTTTCCGGACGGCGGAGCTGGAACTGGAATCACCGGAGCCTGTGGCCTGGACGCTGGACGGGGAAAACGGCGGCGCACATAAGGATGTACGCATTAAAAATCTTCACCATGCCATAGAGATCCGGGTGAAGAACGGATAATAAAGTATTCCATTTTTGTGGGAAATATGGTATATTTATAAAAACAAAAATTGTAACCGTAAAGAACAGAGTTCTGAACAGTTGCGAGGATTCCCTGCCGGGAATGAAAAATAAATGAGAAATCGGAGGTATGTATTATGTTAGTTTCTGCAACAGACATGTTGAAGAAGGCGAAGGCCGGTCATTATGCCGTGGGCCAGTTCAATATTAACAATCTGGAGTGGACAAAGTCCATCCTGCTCACTGCGAAGGAATGCAGATCACCTGTTATTCTTGGCGTGTCCGAGGGCGCAGGCAAGTACATGGGCGGCTATCATGCAGTGGTAGGCATGGTGAACGGTCTGCTGAAGGATCTGGATATTGACGTCCCTGTAGCATTACATCTGGATCATGGCTCTTTCGAGGGCTGCTATAAATGTATCGAGGCAGGTTTTTCCTCCATTATGTTCGACGGCTCCCACTATCCCATCGACGAGAACGTGGCTAAGACTACCGAGCTGGTTAAGGCGGCTCACGGTAAGGGAATGTCCATCGAAGCGGAGGTTGGCTCCATCGGCGGCGAGGAAGACGGCGTAGTAGGCATGGGCGAGTGCGCTGATCCCAAGGAGTGCAAGGCTATCGCCGATCTGGGTGTTGATTTCCTGGCGGCAGGCATCGGCAATATCCATGGCAAATATCCCGCAAACTGGAAGGGATTAAGCTTTGAGACACTGGATGCGGTACAGCAGCTTACAGGAGAACTTCCCCTGGTGCTCCATGGAGGTACAGGTATTCCCGCCGATATGATCAAGAAAGCGATCAGCCTGGGCGTGGCGAAAATCAATGTGAATACAGAGTGCCAGCTTTCCTTTGCGGATGCTACCCGTAAGTACATTGAGGCAGGCAAGGATCTGGAAGGCAAGGGCTTTGATCCCCGTAAGCTCCTGGCTCCCGGCGCTGAAGCAATTAAAGCGACCGTCAAGGAGAAGATGGAACTGTTTGGATCCGTTGGTAAGGCTGACTGATATAATGAGCGTTAGCGAGAAGAATGTGCTTGCACATTCGGCGAGCGACGAATGACGATCATGAATCGAAGATTCATGATATCATGA
>CANDMD010000100.1 GCA_947385725.1 uncultured Lachnospiraceae bacterium
TGCCAGGGGGAGAGTTCGGAACTGCCCACGGCGGCAGCCTGTGTTCTCCGCCAGGTATTGATATTGGTATTCAGCCTGATTTTCTGCCGTTCCCTGGGAAGCTATGGGGAAAAGGTAGGGAGACTGCTGGTGCAGGCTGATTTCGCGTCCATGCACACGGCGGCGGGCTTCTGTATCGCGGTGGACGTGAGCGAGATCCTCGTGATTCTGTTCCTGCTGGTGGTCAGGAGGATCGGCAGGTCCTCCGGGAGGAAAGAGCAGCTGGAGGGGCTGCGCGCCACGGATTCCTTCCCGGGGGCAGTACAGG
Source organism: uncultured Lachnospiraceae bacterium (assembly GCA_947385725.1). GTDB lineage: Bacteria > Bacillota > Clostridia > Lachnospirales > Lachnospiraceae > Acetatifactor. Next base: position 308 of record CANDMD010000100.1, read on the forward strand.
GCTTTACCGTCAACAGGGCGCCCGGCTTTGCCATTCAGCTTCTGCTTCTGCTGCCTGTCATTTCAGGGCTTCTGTTTTTTGGAAAGAGCGCGGCGGACTGGGAAAAGGGAATGCTGGATTATGGCGCATATTTTGGAAAATATCTGGCGGTGGTCCTGCTGATGATCTTATTGGCGGCGGGAGCCTTTATCCAGATATGCAGCAGGACGGTGATCACGCTTCGGAAGGGAGAGCCACGGCTGGCAAGGGTGATCTTTCAGAGCGGTGTCCATATCGCAGTGATCCATTCCCTGTTCCTGGCGGCTTTTCTGGCGGTGATGGCAGACCAGGCGGCGGAGCTTCTCGATCCGGAGAACAGTGCGCTGGTGGTGAAGCTGTTCCACGGCGGGGCTTTGATGATCCCATTTGCGGTGCTGGCTTTCTATTTTGCCAGGTTTCTGATGCTGACAGGGAAGAATCTTCTGGTTTTGGGCGCGCTCATTATTTCCGACCTTCTGTATGTGCTGAGTATGACCTTGTTCCTGAATGTGTGGAAAGCCGGTATCCTGGCCCTGGTTTATGGGGGGATCATGGGCAGCACGGTCTGCTGCGTCCTGCTGGGAATCATCACCTACAAGCAGCTGAGGGTCGGTGACCTGTGGCTTCAGATATTCATTATCCCGGCAGGAGCCGCCTGCATCACGGGAGTATTGTGTATGCTGCTTTCCAGGCTGATCTCCCCTCACCTGGGGGACGTCGTGACACTGATCGTCTGCGGTGCGCTTTCGGTGGTAGTGTACTGGGGACTTCTGCTGCTGGCCAGGAATTTCAGTGAGCAGGAGCTGGAAAATATTCCCGGAGGAAAATGGATCATATCCTTTGGGCAGATGCTTCATCTTTTATAAAAGCGTTGTATAAAACGACAGAAAAAAGCTGATACTGATTGCAAAGCCGCTGAAACGGCGGTATGAGAGAAGGTTTGAAGAGACTTTCAAGCTTTTTGCTTAAAGCGGTATCGCAGGCAGGAGCCTGCGATATGCAGGGGTGTAAACATGAAATTTGTAAAAGGTATCAGCTTGTATTTTATATATCCTATGATAATGCTCTGCATCGGTTTTTATGGTGGCGTGGTGTCCAGCCATTTTTTTTATCCGGGAGAGCAGCTCCCCGGAGCCGGCGGACTTGATGTCCCGTCCAGGGAACCCATCCTGGGGGAACCTGTGGAACTGCAGGAAAACCTGGACTACGGTGTGGCGGAGGAGCTTCGGGAGGAAGAGGAGCTCTCTGCCTCGGAAGAGGAGCTTCTGCGGGAGGCGGCTGCCGCCTCTGAAACGCTTTCCGCGGATACGGAGTATGTGCTGGAGGAGACCAATATTCTGGATCAGTCCGTGGTACAGACTACATGGCGCCTGCCCTCCCAGTATATGGGTATGAACCGGAAGCAGTTTCTGGAGGCCATGGAACTGTATGAGGCACATCCGCCCCTGTCGGAGAGAGAGAGGGGATTTGTGGGGCTGGAGGTCATTTCCTTTTCCAGGGAGAGGGTGGTGGTGCAGATGAATTATCGTTATGTGCAGCCCAGCGCAAGTTTCTATCTGGCGGTTTATGACAATGAAGTAGTGGTCTATCTGGAGGACAGGCAGACGGTCTATATTAATACGGAGATTCCGCTGTCCTCTTTGCCGGAGGAACTGCAGCAGGAGATCATACAGATGATGTGGATGCCTGATGAGGAGAGCCTGTATCACTTTTTGGAGAGTTATTCCAGTTAGCGGGGCGGAAGGGCTTTCCGGGACGGGGGACGGATTTCTGGATAGAGTTGGTTTCCGCGCCTGTATCCCGGAAGTATATCGTTGCATTAATTGCCCGCGGAAACCATCTGCTCTGCAGCGGGGGCTTTGATTTCGTCAGTGCTTCAGAAAAATAAGAGGAGTAGGGAAATGAGAAAGACAGTGGGAGTAATAGGCGGCGGCGCGGCGGGAATGATGGCGGCGATCACGGCGGCCAGGCAGGGCGCGTCGGTGACGATCCTGGAAGGGAATGACCGTGTGGGGAAGAAGATCCTGTCCACAGGCAACGGGAAGTGTAACCTGGGAAACAGGAAGCTGGATCTGGAGGAGTATTACACAGAACGGTCTGATCGGTTGAAGGAGTGCCTGGAACGGTTTGGAACGGAGGATACGGTTGCCTTTTTTCAGGGGATCGGATTGCTTTTAAAAGAGAAGAACGGTTATCTTTATCCCGCCTGTGAGCAGGCTTCGGCTGTGCTGGATGTGCTTCGGTTTGAGATGGCGGCATTGGGCATACATGTGATCACCGGGTGTAAGGTGAAGCAGATCCTGCCCGGGCAGAAGAGCGGGCAGATCGCAGTACATAGTGAGGAGCAGCACTTTTGCTTTGACAGTGTGGTGATTGCCTGCGGAGGAAAGGCGGCGCCTAAGACAGGCTCGGACGGAAGCGGGTTTCAGCTGGCGGAGCAGGCAGGGCATAAGCTGCTGCCAACGGTTCCGGCGCTGGTGCAGTTAAGGTGCAGTGAACCTTATCTGAAGGCGGTGTCAGGAGTGCGGGCGGACGCCATGGTCAGGGTCTGGGACGGCGGCGGGTGCATGGCCTGTGAGCGGGGGGAACTGCAATTGACGGATTACGGGATTTCAGGAATTCCGGTCTTCCAGCTCAGCAGACAGGTGAACTACATATTGCGGAGGCAGAGGGAAGTAGAGGTAACGGTGGATTTTCTGCCAGATTATGGGAAGAAGGAATATGAGATATTGCAGATGGGCAGGAAGCTGCTGCAGAATGACAGGACGGTGGAGGAATTTTTCACGGGAATGCTTCCTAAAAAGCTGATGCGGCAGTTTGTGAAAATGGCGGGGCTGAAGCCGGGGGAATCCGCGGGGGCAGCGGACGAAAATGCCATGAAAGAGGTTTACAGGCTGTGCCGGGAATGGAAGCTGCATGTGAACGGGCATCATTCCTATGACAATGCGCAGGTGTGTGCGGGCGGAGTGCCTTTGGATCAGGTGACGGAGAATCTGGAATCCCTCAGGGCACCGGGGGTGTATTTTGCCGGGGAGATCCTGGATGTGGACGGAAAATGCGGCGGCTATAACCTGCAATGGGCATGGTGCAGCGGTTATCTGGCGGGAAAAGCGGCGGCAGACTTTTATGGAGGTTAGCGTGTTACGGATTAATCAGGTTAAAGTAAAGGCAGGTCATACGGAGAGGGAGCTGCGAAAGAAAGCAGCGGATATGCTCCGCATTCCGGCGGGGGAGATCCGCTCCCTCACCATTGTGCGTCAGTCCATTGACGCCAGGAAGAAGCCGGAGATCTTTTACAGCTATACATTGGATGTGGAGGTGCCGGGGGAGGAAAAGCTTTTGCGGAGGCTTAAGGGCAGGCTGCAGATCGCCAGGGCGGATATGGTAAAATACCGTTTCCCGGAGCCGGGGACGAGGAAACCGGAGCATCCTCCTGTGATTGTGGGGATGGGGCCGGCGGGACTGTTCTGCGGCTATTATCTGGCCCTGTACGGCTATCGCCCTGTTTTGCTGGAGAGAGGGAAATGCGTGGAGGAAAGGCAGAAGGATGTGGAGCGTTTCTGGGAGACGGGGATTCTGGATCCCGCATCCAATGTGCAGTTCGGTGAGGGCGGTGCCGGGACCTTTTCCGACGGCAAGCTGAATACCCTGGTAAAGGATAAGGACGGGCGCAACAGGGAGGTATTGGAAACCTTTGTGAAGTTTGGGGCGAAGGAAAGTATCTGTTATGAGGCAAAGCCTCATATCGGTACGGATGTCCTCCGCGGTATCGTCAGGAACATGAGGCGGGAAATCCTTGCGCTGGGCGGTCAGGTGCGGTTTGAGAGTCAGATGACGGAGGTACATATTCAGGAGGGGCATGTCACCGGCGTGGTGATAAACGGGGAGGAATTCCTGCCCTGCGGGCAGCTGGTGCTGGCCATCGGGCACAGCGCGAGGGATACGTTCCAGATGCTCTATGAGAAACAGGTGCCCATGGAGGCGAAGGATTTCGCGGTGGGGCTCAGGGTGGAGCATCCCCAGGCCATGATTGATGAGAGCCAGTATGGAAGGGCGGGGACAGGAGATGCGGCATCCGGTGAAGGGGAAACGGAGACGGGAGATGCGGCGCCCGGGGAGGATGCAGCGGAGAGCGTCGGTCTGGGCGCTGCGGCTTATAAGGTGGCGGCGAGGGCTTCCAGCGGCAGAGGCGTCTACTCTTTCTGTATGTGTCCCGGAGGGTATGTGGTCAATGCTTCCTCTGAACCGGGTATGACGGCGGTCAACGGCATGAGCTACAGCGGCAGGGACGGCAGGAATGCCAACAGTGCCATTATCGTTTCCGTGTCCCGGTCGGATTTTGGCAGTGCACATCCTCTTGCGGGAGTGGAATTTCAGAGGAGTCTGGAAAGGCGCGCTTATGAGCTGGGCGGGGGGAAGATCCCGGTACAGCGGTATGGGGCTTTTAGGAAAGCGGTGGAGACAGGAAAGAAGGAGTCTGCGGGAACGGAAGGCGAAGCGGAGAGAAACGGGATCGCTGATGTGAAAACGGCAGGAGGGCATAAGGATTCCATGCCTGACAGCCCTTTACAACCCCAGTGCAAGGGTATGTTCTGCTGGGCGGATGTGAGCCGGATCCTTCCAGAGGAATGCAATGAGGCATTTGTGGAGGGCATGGAATCTTTCGGAAGACAGATTCGGGGGTTTGACAGGGATGATGCCATACTGCTGGGGGTGGAAAGCAGGACTTCCTCCCCGGTCCGCATTGGAAGGGACGAAACATTACAGTCGGAGATCAGGGGCTTGTATCCCTGCGGTGAGGGAGCGGGCTACGCGGGAGGCATTACTTCCGCCGCCATGGACGGGCTGAGGGCAGCGGAGGCGATTGCGGTGGAATTCAGCCCTGATATACAGGCGTAAAGAGTATTCAGGCATTGCTTGCACAGTTAAATTTAGTTTGCCATATGTATCTTCCTCCAAAGTGCGGATATTTACGCTAATATTGTCCATCACGATCCAAATTCTGGACTTCGCAAAAAGTGTACCCAATTGGAAAATGGAACACTGGTCACAGAGTGAACATAACTCTTATATACCTGGGCATGGAAAACGGAAAAGAATTGATTGATGAAGCTGTTGACAGGTGATATACTGTTAAAGAGGAATGGCGGGTCTGTTCGGAGATGATGAATCAGATATGGAGAAAGAAATGAGTGACTTGAGAGAACTGATCAGGGATAAAAAGCGGATCGTGGTAAAGATAGGCTCTTCCTCCCTGACCCATAAGGAGACAGGTGATATAGATTATATACGCATGGAGAAGCTGGTGCGGGAACTCAGCGATATCAGGAACCAGGGCAAAGAGGTGGTCCTGGTCTCCTCCGGTGCGATTGCGGCGGGAAAGAATGCCATGCATCTGAAGGAGATACAGGCGGAGAGCCAGGCGGAGGCCATGGCGGTAAAGCAGGCATGCTCGGCGGTAGGGCAGGCGCGGCTGATGATGACATATCAGAGGTTATTTTCGGAGTATAACCAGATAGCGGGACAGATCCTGATGACCAAAAACACCATTGTTGACAACCTGAACCGCTATAATGCCCACAATACCTTTTCCCAGCTGCTGAAATTTGGGGTTATCCCCATTGTAAACGAAAACGATACCATCGCCACTTATGAGATCGAGATAGGGGATAACGACACCCTGTCGGCCATTGTGGCGGCGCTGGTGGGGGCTGACCTTCTGATTCTGCTCTCGGATATCGATGGTCTGTACACGGACGACCCCAGAAAGAATCCGGAGGCGGAATTTGTCGAACAGGTGGATGAACTGACGGACGAGTATCTGGATATGGGCAAGGGAAGCACAGGAAGCAGTGTGGGTACCGGCGGCATGAACACAAAGCTGATCGCGGCGAAGATCGCCACCAGGTCAGGGGCGGACATGATCATTGCCAACAGCAGGGATATCGGTGTGCTGCACAGGATACTTGCGGGGGAGCATGAGGGTACGCTGTTTGTGGCACATGAGGATGAGAACTTTGATCTGCCGGATTTTGTGCAGAATCTTCACAACGATTGAGACGGCATGCAGGAAAAAGAGTCAAATAAGAGTCCAATGGAAAAGAATGTAACAGACAAGGAAACAAAATCCGGGATCCGCAGCAGGATTTTAAAGATCAGGAATGCCCTTACGGAAGAGGAGCGCAGCCGTGCGGCCTGTCTGCTGACGGAACGGATCCTGGGGCATCCGTGGTACTGTCTGTCGGATACGATCCTCTGTTATGCGGATTATGGCAGTGAGATCAGCACCGGAGAACTGATAGGGGAAGCGCTGGCGGCAGGGAAAAAGGTTTTACTGCCCAGGGTGGAGGGAGACAGCATGACCTTCTACCGCATTGGCGGTCTTTCGGAGCTGGTGCGGGGATATAAGGGCATTCCGGAGCCCGTGGGAAACGGGGAATGCTACCGCGGCGGGGAGCAGGCGGCGGGAGGGACATTGCTGCTGATGCCGGGTGTGGCATTTGACAGGAACAGGAACCGTATCGGATATGGAAAGGGCTTTTACGACCGGTTCCTGGCGGATCATCCTGAGTTACGGCAGCGCTCCGTCGGGATTGGCTATCTCTGCCAGCTGGTGGAGGAACTTCCGGCGGAGGAGACGGACATCAGGCCCTGCCAGATCATATGTGTGTGAAAAGCGTATTGTTCTTCCGGATTGCCTGTTTCGAAATACAGGCGGATCAGAGGATTGGCTATCATTCTTTAACAGTTCCTAAGGGACAGGAGGAAAAGATATGACAGATTTACAGGAAATGGGACGGCGTGCGGCGGCCACAAAGGCACGGCTGAACCGGCTGACGGCGGAGGAAAAGGATCGGGCACTGCTTGCGGCGGCGGATGCGCTGTGCAGTCATTGTGAGGAGATCCTGGAGGCCAACCGGGTGGACATGGAAGCGGCCGTGAAGAACGGCATGAAGGAAGGGTTACAGGATCGCCTGAAGCTGACGCAGGACAGGGTACGCGCCATGGCGGAGGGATTACGGCAGGTGGCGGGGCTTCCCGACTGCATCGGCGAGGTGATGGAGGAATTTGACCGCCCTAACGGCATGCATTTGAGGAAAGTGCGTGTTCCCATGGGAGTCATCGGCATTATATACGAGGCGAGACCCAACGTGACCGCGGATGCCTTCGGATTGTGCTTTAAGACAGGGAATGCCGTGATCCTGAAAGGGGGCAGCGACGCCCTGCATTCCAACCTTGCCATTGTGAAGGTACTCAGGGCGGCATTGGAGCAGAGCGGGATTCCAGCGGATGCCCTGCAGCTGATCGCAGATACGGACCGCAGTGTGACGGTGGAATTTATGAAACTGAAACAGTATGTTGACCTGCTGATCCCCCGGGGAAGCGCGGGACTGATCCGCAGCGTGGTGGAGAACAGCACCATTCCCGTGATCGAGACGGGAACGGGAAACTGTCATGTCTATGTGGATAAGGCTGCGGATCTGGATATGGCGGCGCGGATTATATATAATGCGAAGACACAGAGAATCGGGGTTTGTAATGCCTGCGAGTCGCTGGTGGTGCACCGGGATGTGAGGGAAGCCTTCCTGCCCAGGCTGGCGGAGATCCTGGCGCCGAAGAAGGTGGAGCTGCGGGGGGACGAGCGCATCAGGGAGATTCTGCCCGATTGTACCGCGGCCACGGAGGAGGATTTCGGAACAGAGTATCTTGACTATATTTTGTCTTTAAAAACGGTGGACAGCCTGGAGGAAGCCATCGAACATGTGAACCGTTACAGCACCAGACATTCCGAATGCATTGTGACGGAGGACAGGACGGCGGCGGAGAAGTTCTTAAATGAGATTGACGCTGCCTGTGTCTATTGGAATGTTTCCACCCGGTTTACGGACGGCTATGAGTTTGGCTTTGGGGCGGAGATCGGCATCAGTACCCAGAAACTCCATGCGAGAGGTCCCATGGGACTGAAAGAACTGACTTCCTATAAATATACGATAGAAGGGATCGGACAGGTGCGGGGATAGGTGCCGGAAAAATACCGTCTCTTTTCGTAGACGTATTGCATGGGACGGGCTACAATAAGAATGGATAGGCAATAGTTTATAGAAGAAGGTCGGATACTATGACATTATACGAGGCGAAAAAGGGAGAAAGGTACTGTATTTCAGGGCTGTACGTGGAGCCTCAGATCACCAGGCGGTTACAGGCGCTGGGGCTCAATGATGGTACTATGCTTAATGTATTGAACCGGAAGAAGAAGGGCGCCCTGATCATTCAGGTCAGGGGCACAAGGCTCGCCCTTGGAAAACATATTTCCTCCAACATAGAAATCAAGGAGACGGGGGAGGAAGTATGAACAAAGAGACAAACCGCAAGCATATCAATGTGGCCTGTGTGGGAAATCCAAACTGCGGGAAGACCACATTATTTAACGCCCTCACCGGATCCAGGCTGAAGGTGGCCAACTGGCCAGGGGTCACGGTGGAGCGCTTCGAGGGGGAGACGGAATATGAGGATACCGGGATCACCCTGATCGACACTCCCGGTATCTATTCCCTGACCTGCTACACCATAGAGGAGAAGGTGACACGGCAGTGTGCCATGGATGACGATATCGATGTGATCATCAATGTGGTGGATGCCTCTTCGCTGGAGAGGAATCTCTACCTGACACTGCAGCTGCTGGAACTGGGCAAGCCAATAGTCCTGGCGCTGAATATGATGGATATTGTAAAAGAGCGGGGCATGGAGATCGATATGCACCGGCTGCCTGAGATGCTGGGAAATATCCCCGTGGTGCCTGTCTCCGCGGCTAAGCGGACAGGGCTTGACATCCTGCTTCACGCGGTGATCCATCACTATGAGGAGGGCGGTGAGGAATATATCCTGGACTATCCCGACTATATAGAGAATAAGATTGCCAAGCTGGAGGTCATGATGCAGGCCCATTATCCTACCCATTCCTCCGTGCGTTGGCATGCCATTAAGCTTCTGGAGGACGATGAGGAGGTGAGACAGGAGCACCCCATCTCCGTGGTCCATGTGGCGGACAGAAGCTATGAGAAGGAGATTATACAGTGTAAGTATGCCCACATAGAAAAGATAGTGGCCGAGACGCTGTTCCACAGGGAGCAGAAGGCGGCCAGAACGGATAAGATCGACAGGCTGCTGACCCATCCCGTTCTGGGGATTCCTGTATTCCTGCTGATTATGTGCATGGTGTTTTTCCTGACCTTTACGGTGGGAGATGCCCTGAAAGGCGTCTTCGAGGCGGGGCTGGGCCATGCTTCCGACTGGGCGGCAGCGGGGCTGGACAGCCTTGGGGTGGCGTCCTGGCTGCGGTCGCTGATCGTGGACGGCATCATTGCAGGCGTGGGAGGGATCCTTACCTTTATCCCTAACATCTTTATTCTGTTCCTGGCGCTGGCAGTGCTGGAGGACAGCGGCTATATGTCCAGGGTGGCTTATGTGATGGATTCTGTCATGGGAAAGGTGGGGCTTTCCGGCAAGGCCTTTCTGCCCATGATTCTGGGGTTCGGCTGTACCGTGCCTGCGATCATGGCTACCAGGGCGCTTGAGACGGAACAGGACAGGCGTAAGACCATGCTTGTGACGCCCTTTATGTCCTGTTCGGCCAGGCTGCCGATCTATGTGCTGCTCTCGGAAATGTTTTTTCCGGAGGCAGCGGCTCCGGTAGCTTTTTCCATGTATGTCATCGGCATGGTGACCGCCATACTGGCAGCGAAGGTCATCAATAAGCTGGAGAAGGGAAAAGCCAATGATTCCCTGCTGATCGAACTGCCGGAATATAAAAGACCCAACGGGAGAACCATCCGCATTTACGTGTGGAACAAGCTGAAGGATTACCTGTCGAAGGCGGGAACTACCATATTTGTTGCTTCGATTGTGATCTGGTTTGTGCTGAATTTCGGTATAACGGGAATGGTGGAGAACCCGGCGGAGAGCTTCGGGGCGGCTGTCGGACGGCTTCTGGAGCCGGTGCTGGCGCCTGCGGGGCTGGGCATGTGGCAGATCGGCGTGGCGCTGCTTTCCGGTATTTCCGCCAAGGAGGTGGTGGTGTCCAGCTTTACGGTGCTGTTCGGGGTGTCCAATGCAAATTCCCAGGCGGGGATGGCTGCCATCGTGGCCAACATCCAGGGTATGTATCCCGGCTTTGGGGCGCTGAACGCCTATTGCCTGATGCTGTTCTGCCTGTTGTATGTGCCCTGTGCCGCCACCGTGGCCACAGTGAAAAAGGAGAGCGGATCCTGGGGATTTACGCTTAAGATGATCGGGTTCCAGATGGTTTTGGCCTGGGTGGTGTCCGTGGCGGTATATCAGGTCGGAAGCCTGTTCCTGTAGTTCATGGAGAGGAGGCAGGCTCATTGCCTGGAAGTGAGGGAGATGTTTTCGTCAACATTGCCGAATGAATGATAAATGGGAGAATGCGTATGAAACTGATTTATGAAAATTCCCTCGCCTGTGCGGGGGATATCAAGGAATTTGTGCTGGAGGGACAGGCGAAAATCTCTTTCCCGGACGGCAGGATGCAGCTGGAAAACGCCATGGATGCGGGAAACGGGCAAAAAGCAAACTATGTGCTGTGGTGCCCGGAGGATTTTCCCTCCGATGTGCTGGTCGCATGGGAGTTCCTTCCGGTGAGGGAGCCGGGGCTGTGCATCCTGTTTTTCGGAGCCAGGGGCAAGAACGGCGAGGATATCTTTGATCCCAGGCTGGCGGAGAGGACAGGGGAGTATCCCCAGTACCATCACGGCGATATCAATGCTTTCCATGTGTCCTATTTTCGGAGAAAGGAGCCTGACGAGAGGGCTTTCCACACCTGTAACCTGAGAAAGAGCTATGGCTTTCACCTGGTTGCCCAGGGAGGCGATCCCATTCCCGACGCGGACGAGGTGAGGGAGCCTTACAGGCTGGCAGTGAGGAAGGAAAAGGGGCTGGTTACCTTTTCCGTGAATGAACTGGAGGTATTCCGGTTCGAGGATGACGGGGAGACCTACGGTCCGCTGCTTGGGGGCGGGAAGATCGGTTTCCGCCAGCTTGCCCCGCTGGTGGCGGAGTATGGCAATCTGAAGGTATATGAAATATAGAATTTATACTGCGCATCGGGTCCTGAACAGTTTTGAAGTTATAAATAACAGGAGAAATGGAATATGTATCTGGATTTGACAGGAAAATGGAGGATTTCATTGAATGCGGATGGCGGAAGGCAGACGGGGGAGATTGTGCTGCCCGGAAGCCTGCAGGGGGCGGGGTATGGCAATCCTGTGACGGTGGACACACCCTGGGTCAGCGGGCTGCATGACGCTTTCTGGTATGAGCAGGAATCTTTTAAAAGGGGGAACGGGGAGGAATGCCGCGTGCCCTTTTTGTGTCAGCCGGTGAGGCATTTCATCGGCGAGGCGGTGTACGAAAGGGAAATTCAGATAGAGGAAGGAACTGGGGAAGACTGGATCTTGCGGGTGGAACTGACACGCTGGCGCACGAGGGTGTGGATTGACGGCGTGCTTAAGGGGGAGGACTGCTCCCTTTGCACCGCCCATGAAATCAACTGCGGCAGATTGTCCGCGGGAGTACATACCATCCGCGTGTCCGTGGATAATTCCATGCAGTATCCCTACCGCCCTGACGGGCATGGGGTTTCCGATGCCCTGGGAGCCACCTGGAACGGCATGGCGGGGGAGATCGCACTGTTGACTGTGGGAGAACTGGACAGACGGCAGGAGGAGAGGGCTGCCTATGCGAAAAGCCATTCCCGGCATATGGAGGTGAAAGGGGGAAATTTCTATGTGGACGGGATTCCGTTCTATTTCCGCGCCACCCATTTCGGGGGAGATTACCCCAGGACAGGATATCCGGAAACGGACGCTGCCTGGTGGAAGAAACTCATGTGTACGGTGAAGGAATGGGGATTAAATAGCATACGTTGCCATTCTTACTGTCCGCCAGAGGCCGCTTTTCAGGCGGCGGATGAGGAAGGGGTCTTCCTGTTGGTGGAGTGCGGCATGTGGAATATCTTCCGGGAGGGGATCACCATGCTGGAGGTGCTGAGGCAGGAGACGAGGCGTATCCTGAAACAGTTCGGGCATCATCCCTCTTTTGCCTTTTTCTCCCCGTCCAACGAGCCGGGAGGAAAATGGTATCAGCCTTTGAGGGAATGGGTGACGGAGGCAAGGGAATTTGACAAGGGGCTTGGCTATGAGGGCAGGAGATTGTACACCGCCCAGTCGGGATGGTTCTATGATGTGCCGCCGAAGGAGATTTCCGGTACGGATTTTGTTTATTTCCACCGTTCTGCCCATGGCCCGCTTCCGGGAGGCACGATCCGTAATTTCACAGGCTGGAAGGGAAGGGATTACAGCCCGTCCCTGGAGGGGGCGGCGCTTCCGGTGATCTGCCACGAACTGGGGCAGTGGTGTGTCTATCCCGATTTCAGCATTATTCCCTGGATGGACGGTTATCTGCGACCATGCAACTTTGAACTGTTCCGTGAGATTGCGGAGGAGAATGGTTTATTGTCTTATGCGGAGGACTTTCTGTATTGTTCCGGCAGGAATCAGCTTAGGTTATATAAGGAGGAGCTGGAGGCAAATTTCAGGACGCAGGAGTTAAAGGGCTTCGAACTGCTGGATCTGCATGACTATGCGGGTCAGGGGACGGCGCTGGTGGGTTTCCTGGATCTTCTGTGGCAGAATAAGGGCTATGCATCCCCGGAGGA
>CANDMD010000101.1 GCA_947385725.1 uncultured Lachnospiraceae bacterium
TATAAAAGGAATCTGCGACAGGTTATATGCCTGCTCCAGACAGTTCTCCTCCAGCCGGCTTTCGTCCTCCAGCCATACCTTTACCGGAAATCTAGTTTTTTCATTATATAATACAAACATATCCTCGCCATCCTTTCCTGCTGTTTTACGGTTTTCATTGACCATCCTCCGTTGCCTGCGGGTTTCCTGACCTGCTTTTCCGCGAGGCATCCGGTTGAACTGATTACATTATATGAAACCTTCTCGGCCAAATCATTTCAAAAAAGTTGCGAGGTTCGGAAAATTCTGCCATATTATAAACGGCTCAATCACTTCTCGGTCCTTCCACAGATACCACAATTTATGGTATAATGACCTTATTCAAGGCAACCAGCGGCCGGATGGCCATCATACTATGATTGGTCTGTAATCATGGTACAATAAAGAACCCGGCAGACTTCCGTCCGCAACAGATACGCTCCCGGGGCAGAATGAGAGGAAATATGTCAGATTTTCAGGAGCTTGTGAAGAGTTTTCCCAAAACAAGAGAATACGTCCGTGATTTCTTCGTGTACGGCTTCAAAACCAGGGACGAATTTAAGGACAAGAGTCCCCGTACCTACGACAATGAACGGCGGCGGCTGGAATGCTGGCTGGGGGAATATGTGCGGAAAGACCATGTGGCGTGCGGCGCCAACATCTCCCTCGCCATCGACAGCAACCTCCTTGACACCAACCCCCTGTTTCGAGTGTGGAAGACAAAAAGCTTTACCGACAATGATATTGTACTTCATTTCCTGATACTGGATCTGCTGCAGGAGGAAATGGAACTGACCGCAGAGGAGATCACGGAATGCCTGCTTGCAGAATACGCAGCTTTCTTTGACGTCCAGACCGTCCGCAGGAAATGTAACGCCTATGAAAAAGAGGGGTTGCTACAGAAAAAGAAGTCCGGCAAGACCGTGGTTTATTCCCTGGATCACTCCCTTGCCCACTGGATCAGCGCCAATGAAAATATGTTGGACGCCCTGGCCTTTTACCAGATGGCAGGCTGCTTCGGCATCGTGGGAAATCATCTTACGGAACAGCTGGATTTCCACAATCAAAGCTTTCGCGTAAAGCACGGCTTCTGCGTACATACCCTGGAAGAAGAAATTCTTCTGGCTCTCCTGGATGCCATGAACCAAAAGACAAATGTCCGCCTGGAAACGAAAAGTTCCAAAAGCGGAACCTCAAACACTGCCGACTGCACGCCGCTGCAGATTTTCACCAGCACCAGAAGCGGCCGGCGTTTCCTGTGCGGTTATGGAAAGAAAAGCAGGCGCTTCTCCTGCTACCGGCTGGATACCATCAAGGCCGTCACTTTCCTGGAGCCGTCGGAAGAATATGACGAACTGACAGCCAGGCTCGACCGGAACCGTAACCGACTCTGGGGTGTTTCCTTCCAGGGAAAGGTCCGGCGCCATCTGGACCGGCTGACCATGACGGTACAGGCGCTGGAACCCACTGAAAATTACATTGTGGAACGCCTGAAGCGGGAGGGACGGGGCGGTACTGTCACCAGGATCGACAGGGATATCTACCGATATGATGTGGAAGTCTTCGACTGCAATGAAATGCTGCCCTGGCTGCGCACCTTCATCGGCAGAATCCTGTCCCTGAACTGTACTGCCAAATCAGTGGAACGGCGTTTCTACCAGGATTTGCAGACCATGTACCGGATGTACCATGTGCAGAATGCAGACATGGCGGAAGCGGACGCAGCGTCCCCACAGGAATAGAAACAGATCTTCTACAAGGAGAAGGAAAAATATGGAAAAAATAAACCGTGAAGATATGCTTGAACTCACCAGGCGCATGACTTTGAAAAGAAACTGCTTTGACCGGATCGCCGGGGCATATATGGATGAGGAAGGGTTCGTGGACGGAACCTTCAACAGGCATTTCCAGAAGCTCACCGCCAGAGAACGTCAGGATAATCTGGACATTGCGAAAGCAATACCCTTTTCGGATACCAATGTGCAGCTGAGGGAATATGTGATATCGGAAACAGACAGAAGGCAGGGAAGCCTTTGGCAGCTCCTCATGGCCTTAAAAGAATGCGAACTGAAAAACGATGCGATGCTGGATGTCTTTTATGAGGAATTCGGCAGCAGATACCGGGCAAATGGCAGCTATGCCGTTATGTTTTTCCACGGAAGCTATGACGTGCCCCTGAAGGCAGGCGACAAGGCAAGCCTGTGGGAATCAGAAGAAGTCTTCCGGTTCCTGATCTGCGCCTTCTGCCCGGTCAGTGGAGATTACAAGCCGGGGAAACCTGACTGCGGTTTCCTGTTTCCGGCATTCAGGGACAGAAGCAGCGATATACACCGGATCGATGTTTTCCGGGAGGACGGCAGATTTGCAGCCGTGGAAAGGTGGGAAGATGCTTTGTTTCGTTAAAAGCTGTTTTCCGGTAACCCTGTTGGCTGAATCCTGCAAATTGCTTCGCAATTATCCGGAACCAGAAATAACGTACACCAGGCCAGGTCCACGGCGAATGGTCACCCTCCCTGTAGACGTGCAATTCCGGTACGGCGGCCTCCAGGCGGTTTACCAGCGTGGATTTCCCCATTCCCTGTATTCCTTCCACAAAAACATTCTTCATGATCCGTCTCCCATTCCTTTTTTCATGTCCTGTCGGCACTCCCCGCCTCTTATACTTCCGCCTCTTATACTTCCGCCTCTTCTACAGACGGTTTCACTCCTCTCCCTTATCCGTTATCACAATCCCACTGACAACGTTTCCATATCCACACCCTCCAAAGCAAGAAGCCACTCCTTTTTATCCAACCCGCCAGCATATCCGGTCAGACTGCCGTCAGACCCTACCACACGGTGGCAGGGGACGATGATGGAAATCTCATTATGTCCTACCGCGCCGCCGACCGCCTGCGCAGACATGCGGGAAAGCCCTCTCTGCCCCGCAACTTTTTTCGCCAATTCACCATAAGTCACCGTCTTCCCATAAGGAATCTGCCGCAGAAGTTCCCACACACTGAGCCGGAAGGGGGAGCCGATCATGTGGATGGGCGGCATAAAATCCGGTTCCTTTCCAGAGAAATAAATATCAAGCCATTTCCTCGCAGTCTCAAAAACAGGCAGTTCTTTTTCCCTGGAATGGTTTTCTTCCATATGTTCCGGTTCAAGGCTGTCGGCATAAAATTTCTCACCTTCAAACCACAATCCCGTCAGACCGACCTCGTCGGCGGCCAGCAGAATTTCTCCCGCCGGTGATTGATACTTTGCTGTATACTGCATTATCGCTTCCTCCTGCATGTATTATTATCTTGACAAATTTTGTTTTTTGCATTATCACTATATCATAAATTGCTCCGCAACTTATGATGGATGGCCATCCGGCCGCTGATTGTCATGAATAAGGTCATTATATCATACGTTGTAGATATTTTATATCAATCAATCGCTGGAAGCCGGAACAATATATCCGATTTATTCATCGGAGAAATTGTGATTAAAACCACAGTGAACAGCCATGGCATATGTGACAATTTGAACTCTGGGAGAAGTAGATCTTCATGGAACTATTTTCGGAAATATATAGCTGCTATTATCAGGTGTTACGGCATTTGCTGTGCAGCGCTGACGCCCTGACCATACAGGACATCCGCAGCCGGATCTGCGGCGAAGGCTTTGAGGAAAGCCTGCTCTCGATCATACCAAAGCTGGAGGACGGTACGTGGAATTTATTCGACAAGGAAGGGAAACTTTACCGTTCCCGCATTTCTTCCGCCTTTATCACCCCTGTATCCGGACTGGAAAAAGCATATCTGAAAGCGCTGCTGTCAGACCCCCGTATGGGGCTGTTTCTGGACGGTGGGCAGCGGGATGCCCTGGATCAGATGCTGAAGGGCGTCACTCCCCTCTGGAAGCCGGAACAGTTCTATTATTTTGACCGTTTCTCCGACAGCGACCCCTATGAGGACGAAAATTACCGCCGCTGCTTCCGCACCCTGCTTCGGGCACAGAAGGAAAACCGGTTTGTGGATATTGATTACACCTCGCCAAACGGAAACCGGGTACATCATCATTACGTTCCCGCCCGTCTGGAGTACTCGGTGAAGAACGATAAGTTCCGTCTTCTGTGCCTGAGACCGTCCCGCTCTGGTGATCATTCCCATGGACAGTTGCGCCTCAAAAAGGAACAAGATGATCTGGCTTCCTGCTGCCCTGAACAGACCGACGGGAAAATGAGACTGGAAATCCTGAATGTGTCCCGTATCCAGAACGTTTGCCCGATGGACAAAACCCTCTCTTCCCCTGCGGACCTGAATACGGTGATCCGGCGTTCCTACTATCAGGAACCACTGAGGCTGCGCATCGTGGACAGGCGCAATGCCCTGGAAAGAGCCATGCTGCACTTTGCAAACTATGAGAAGAATACCACGAAAATAGATGACGATACCTATGAATGTCTCATTTTTTATAACCAGGGCATGGAGACGGAACTGCTGATTGAGGTCATGTCCTTCGGCCCCATGCTCACCGTGCTTGGAAATGAGCGATTCCTGAGCAGCCTGAAAGCGAGGCTGCAGAGACAGAGAAAGCTTGCGGCAGAGGTGGTTTCCGCTCAAAGCGTACAGGCAGAACAGTGATTTGCCCTGCCTGTGAATCACATACTCTGCCGGAAAACGTTGTGTGTAACACCTCTGTTGTAACATAAAATTCTATGCTTTTATCCAAAAATTTACGTCATTTCATCCGGCGGATCATCATATACTCATTTAGCAGTGTTCCGTCCTTTAAGCGGATCGCATTCGGACGCACCCCGGAAATGCGAAAGCCCATTTTTTCATACAGATGCCTTGCGCGGGTATTTCCCTCTATAAACTCCAGTTCCAATTGAAGAAGCCCCTCTCTCTCCTGCGCAATTCTGATCATTTCCTCAAACAGGCGTGTGCCAATACCCTGATTCCAGTATTCGCTAAGAAGTGCAATAGCGACAGATGCCCTATGCATGGTTTTTATCCTGTTATTAAAATTAATCTGGCAGTTTCCGGCGACCCTGCCATCTACAAGGCAAACCAGCATCGCATCATTTTCTGAAGCATTCAGGCGTTCAAATAACTGCTTTTCACTTTCATATGTATATTTGGCGCACTCTTCAGGATATCTCAATATAAAATCTGTCTCTCCTGCAGAAATAACAAGGTAATCAAGCATTCCCTGTACGTCTTCTTCCCTTGGGCTGCGAATCAATGCCTTTCGTCCATCTCTCATGTCAAACCATATATCTTCAATAATCATAGCTCGTCTCCATTCAATTTCTTTTTTCCCAGATAATTGCGAAAGTTCAAATTAGAGTAACGCCTTATTTCCAGACATTTTACCTGTTATGCAGTCCCCTGCCAGTTCCTCCCAGAGTTCCTCATAGGGGCGTGGCTTCACCGGCTTCTCGCCCGCGTATTCTGCGAACCGGCCTGTGATACGGGCTGGATCATCCAGATTTGCAAGCAGCAGTTCCAGGGCGTTCCGCAGCGGTGTCACACCATCATGGATCAGATAGGCAGGAACGGTCCGCCCCTGGAAATTATCTTTGGGATACTTCTTCCCCTCCACATCCATATACGTCCCGGTATCCGCCACATGATACTGCACAGTCCTCTTTTCCTCCTCCAGCCAGGCCATCAGGAAACGGCCTCCCTCCTGAAGCAGGACAATGTGTTTTCTCCTGCCTGCTTCCCCGCCAAAGGTCAGGCGCATTTTGCAGAACCCTCCCTTTAAAAAAACAATCATCATCTGCTGCAGCCTTCCCCGTCTGGCCTGGTCAACCTCCAGCTTTTCCACCCTGCCCCGCTCGTCCACACAGGCAGCGGATTCCGGATACATGAAAAAGTAGAACGGGGCATCCGGACGGTTATGGGCGCGTTCCATGGGGAAATCAGCCAGAAGCTGTTTGTCCAGGTTATATTTGCTCCGCCCGTTGGAAACATTAATGGCATAATCCCAGATCCCACCCGCCATGTAATCCACACTGCCGGGCCAGCTGACCTGCCTGAAAATCACATCCAGCCGTCTCCTTATGCTGGAAAAGCTTCTGTGTATCACCAGGTTGAACAGCTTCCCCTGGCGAAAAGAAACGAATTTCAGCCTGTCGTCCGTCCTGCCGTGCAGGTCCGGCCTCTCCAGGAGGGCAAAAGATTTTGCCCGGAAGTCGTCAAAGTAGAGACAGACATATCCAAGGCTTCCTTTCATGAACACCAGGGAACGTCTGGCCTCATAATCCTGTTCCTCCCCCACTGGAGGTGCTATATTCCAGGACAGTTCCAGCCGTGCCAGCCGGTCATTGGCGAACTGGGTCAGCAGTTCCTCCAGTTTTTGCCGGGTGACGACTGTCCCCGGTATCTCCCCTGTTTTCCGTTCTGCTCCACCGGCAGACTCACTTGCCTTCCGTTCCGCTCCACTGGCAGTCCCGTCTGTCTCCGAACCTGCTCCACCGGCAGACTCACTTGCCTTCCGTTCCGCTCCACTGGCGGTTCCGTCTATCTTCATCTCCGTCTCGTTGGCTGCTTTCCCAAGGAGTTCCACAGGTCTGCTCCAGAAAGCTGTGGCATCCTGCTCCCTGGAAATCACATGAACATCAGGCATGGCATATACCGCATCCGGCAAATTTACCAGCAATTCCATGGGAAGCCGGGGCGGCGCTATCGTTTCCTCTAACATCTGCCTGGCCAGGGTTATCGCCTCCCGGGCATCTGCCACATCCTCCCTCCAACCGTCCCTCAGCCTCTGACGCCCGATCGGAAGCTGCTCGAACAGCAGCAGGACCTGACTTCTCTCAATCCATTCGCAGCCGTAAAGATGTTCCGCATCCTCGACAAACAGTTCGAACGGCAATACACTCTCCGGCGGCAGGGAACAGATCTCCGGTGGCTCTTCCTCTGCCCAATCCCATCTCTGTCCGGCTTCTGCCGACACAGGAAGGCTGCAAATCTGTCCCGCCAGGCAGGCAGCAATCCACTGACGCCCATCCTCAGGTGCAGCAGTATGGTCCAGACGCCTCAGGATCTCCCTTTTCACCGGTTCATATTGGTCATAAGTAGTCACAGTGACAGGAAGACACAGGAAAAAGGAATCCCCCTCCCCCAGACCTGCCACCCTCTCCCACGTCAGACAGGGACGGTATACCGGTTCCCCGTTCAGCAGGAACTCCATATAGCGCAGATGGAAACGGACTTCCACGGTATCCCCGCCAAGGGCGAAGATGGCCTGTCTGGGCGTGATTACTTTCCCTGTCACCCCCAGGAATCCCCTGCTCCACTCAGGCAGATACGGCAGTTCCTGGTTCAGATATTCCAGCAACCCACGGCCGGACTCCGGATCCCTGGCCTGGTAAAAGCCTGTATTCAGCCAGTGACGGAAGAACGGGCTGCTTTTCAGGCTTAAGGGATCCTCCGATACCTCTGCTTCCCGATCCTTTCGCTGGCGGTCTGCATGTTCCTGGTATTTCAGCATTTCCCTTGCCCGGTTGATGACCCGTCCGGCGCATGGCGCACTCTCATGTTCCATATAAAACTGAATGACCTTCCTGAGGTAAAGATCACATCGATCCTCATTCACCCAGGTATGAAGCATTTCTTCCTCCACGAAACGGCGGTCCAGCAGTGCCCGCTGAAAGTCCTCCCGGGCGAAGAAATCCTCCGTCCTCCGGATATCCTCTTCCGTGGCTCCGGCATTTTCGCCATGAAGCTTACAGGTGCTGACGGCATAGGTATGGAACGCTTCCCGTAATTCCGTGAATTTTTCCCTCTGCTGGCCAGCCAGTTCCGGCAGTCTCTCCAGAATCAGTTCACGCAGGACGCCATAAAAAATTTTCTCCCGCCCCATAATGGCAGTCTCCAGATTCAGCCTCTGCCAGGTAATGCGGTATAGTTCCTCCGGCAAGCCCTCCCGGCGGAAAAAATGGGTCATCAGCCGCAGCCCGGCAGGATGACGCTCGTGATCCATATCTCCACGCTGCTGGCATTTATCAGTGATATAGATTGCCGCATAGCAGCCTATGATTTCGCTGTATTCTCCTATTTCCTGCTCGCTCCAGACATCCCTCTCCGCCATGAAAAGCAGGCGGCGGTACTCCGAGAAGCTTTCAGTTACCGCCAGTTCATTGCCCTTTGGATATTTAGGTGCCGGCCCTTTTGTGACAATCTCAAAAACAGACTGCAGCCCGTCAAATTGTGCCCCCCTTTGTACCTGGAACTGGAATTCCACCCTTTCACTTCCATCCGGATTACGGTAGACAGCCCTATGTACTGTAAACTGATAAGCGACACACAGCCAGATCAGGAACTCCCGGTTCACCGGATATTCCGTTTCCAGCCGGGTGACCTGTTCCAACAGCAGTGCAGTAAAACGTCCATCCCAGGCTACATCCAAAAAGGCGTTAGAAGTAAAATAATCCAGCCACCGCTTCTGGTCCTTCCGCTGTCTGCCAGTATAGAGATCCAGAAAACTCCGGATGGCCTCATGGTCTGTATAAGGATTGGGACCAGCCCCATATTTCGGGTTTTCCGCAAGTGCCCAGCCCTCATCTTCCGCTTCTGAGGCATATGGCTCTCCGACATCCTGTTCCGTGGCGTCCGCTCCTTCCGCATCTGTCCCGGCTCTGTCCGTTCCGGCTCCGCCTGGTTCTGCTGTGTCAGCTTTCCCCGCATCTGCCCCGGCATGGCCTGCTCCTCCTACTCCCGCATCCGCAATGGATCCGGCGAAATCCCCTGTCTCTCCCTCCGCGTAATCCATTGCCTCCCGATAGGCTTTCCGCAGCTTCAGAAAGCCCTCCGGATTCTCCTCGGGATGGCAGGCCAGGGTCTTTTGGGCATAAGCCCGCCGGATGGCGGAAATATCCCGGGTAGACTCCAGTTCCAATATTTCCCAAAATCCATTCATAAACCCATCCTCCATATTACTGTCCCAGCATACTGGTTTTATACCTCTTTATACACATGTCTGCAAGTCTCGCAAAATTGCATAGAAGTGTGTCCTATGGGACGCACTGCAATGATTGACTTCGCGGGAGAGACTGTCTGAACCGTTACCATTGTTCTACATCACAAATCCGCACGCAGTCCCTTTGGCGTTTCATCCCCCCCGACATACACCGGGTTCAAATGCTCGCCAAAAGGCAGCGACAGCGGTCCGGTGTCCCTCCAATTGCCTTCACTCATGCTTTTTACTGTAAGCTGCATGGGGTTTAGCAACCATATAAATTGGAACGAACAGACCTCCCAAGGTAAGGGACAACGCGAGGAACAGGTCCACCATACCCTCCAGGATTCCCGTAAAAAGCAGTGTTTCCACATAGCTGATTACCGGATATACCACCATTATCGTTACTGCCCAGATACGTCCGGCCTTCAGTATTTTTCCCCAGTTGCCATTGTTTAGGGATAGTCCGGGTAAATTCATTTCAAATAATCCGTCCGTATATACACAGATACGGTTTTCATCATAATAGGCCGGCAGTCTTTCCTTGGCAAAAAAACAAAAATATACCCCAAAGCATGCACCCAGAATCACAGATACTATCAGTCCGACAGTGATACACCCGCCCATGTAGGCAAGCAATGTTTCAAGGCAGGCCAGCATGAAAGAGAAAATAAAAAAAATTCCCCATTTGCCTTGGCTGTGGTATGCCCGTGTCTGCTCTTCCCCGGAATACGAAATAGCTGCTTTCACCACCTGTTCAACCTGCGTTCTGTTCCATGCATTATCCTGCTCCATGCGCTGGCACATCAGCAGTTCCGTCACTGTAACCCCCAATATATCCGCCAATGGCATTAACAAATCTATGTTAGGGACACTTACGCCGGTTTCCCATTTGCTTACAGCCTTATCAGATATATAAAGCCGTTCCGCCAGTTCCTTCTGGGTAATCCCCTTCTCCTTACGAAGCGTGGCTACAAATATGCCGAAGCTTTGTTTATCAATATTGAACATCTGTTATTCCTCCTTCTGTCTCTCAGGCATGCCCTCTGACCCCATTTTCACACCGTGTCCCATGAAAGGCAACCGAACAGCAGTAGAATTCTATATTTTATACTGCTGAACAGTTAAAATTTCCGAGTAGATTGACAGTAGAATCGCAGGCGCATTCTTCCCCGGCTAAGATGTCAATTGGCTGAGACCACTATAGCATATCCGGTTCCCCCGGTTCATCACACCAGAATCCGCCGGCCAGGGGATCGACCTCACCCTGGGCTTCCAGTCGGTCCAGCCGCTCCCTGATCCATTCATAATTCCGCTCCCGTCCGATCAGGTCTCCCTGTTCCATCAGCCGCTTCCAGTATTCGATCAGTCCCGCCGCCCTTTCCCGCCGTCGTCCTGTGGTCTGCTCATAAAGCCGCAGGGCGCGTTCCAGCAGAAGCTGTTCTTTTTGGGATCCCTGGGCTGCCAGCCGGATCTGATGAATCCGTTCCATGGCCTGAGCCGTTTCCTCCTCCGTCAGATGCAGGCCTGAATTGAGAATCAGCTTATCCCGATAGTCACCGCCGCTGCTTTTGGCGCTGACATGGAGAATGCCGTCAATATCATATGTAAAAGTAACCAGGGCCGAGTGCTCTCCCGCCAGTCCGGGGGGAACCTGGACTTCCAGTTCCCCCAGCTTCAGATTTTCCGAGACATAATAGCCCTCTCCCTGATAGATTTCAAACCGCAGACAGGTCTGCTCATTATGTAATGTATAAAAGCGTTCCTGACGGCTGGCAGGCAGCATACTGCTGCGGGAAATCAGGACAGCCATGTGCGGTGTCCTGTCCCCGGCGTAACTGTATGTGGCAACCCCAAGGGAAAAAGGACAGACGTCGGTCATCACCAGATCCTGCAGGTCATCCGCCCGCTCCTTGATGCCCGCGCACAATCCCACACCCCTGGCCACGATCTCGTCAGGCTTTGCCGCCACATGGGGACGGCGGCCAAACAACCCCTCCAGGAAATCCCCGAATACGGCCAGCCGGGAAGAGCCTCCCACCAGGATCACATCCTTGATCCGGCCTCCCCTCTCCCGGTCCTTCATGACCCTTACGATCACATCCCGCACTCTCTGAAATACCGGCCCGCACAGCTGACGCAGCAGCTGATTGGTAAGGACAAGGGTGTACTGCGCCTCTCCCTGCCGGATAGTGATGGTCACCGCCGGAACACCGGAAGAGCCGCCATTCGCTGCCTCCTTCCGGATGGAGACATCCGTCTCCAAAGTACCACACAACGCAGTCTTCTCCATCTCCTCCCGGATGGCAGCATCTGTCTCCGAGCCGTCAGACAATGCCGCCTTCCCCGCATCCTCCCGAAAAGGAATGGCTGCCGAATCATTGGACAGCGCAATCTTCGCCGCTTCCGCCTGGCGGTAGAGGGACGCCCGCAGGGATGGCTCCAGCCGATCCTCCGCCAGCCCGTTCTCTTTACAGAAATAAGCCACTATCGCCCTGTCAATATCATTACCTCCCAGCCGGTTATCCCCGGCAATTGCCGTAATCTCAATAATATTTTCAAAACAGTCCACAATACTCACATCCAGGGTTCCGCCGCCGAAATCCACGATCATCATCTGGCTGTCGCCGCCCTGAGTGCTGCAGCGATGATAGAGGGCTGCGGCGGAGGGCTCGTTAATCAGCCGCTTCACTGTCAGCCCCGCCAGCTGCGCAGCCAGCTTCGTGGCGCAGCGCTGGTCATCGTTAAAATAAGCGGGAACGCTGATGACCGCCTCCTCCACCGGCTCCCCCAGATACCGCCTGGCGTCCTCCAACAGCTGCCGGAGCACCAGGGCGGACAATTCCTCCGGCTTAAACTGCCGTGTTCCCAGAGTAAGCTTCTTTTCCGTCCCCATCCAGACCTTGAAAGAAGCCGCCGTGGCTTCCGGATGGGATATCAGCCGCTCTTTCGCTGCCGCTCCCACCAGCACAGAGCCGTCCTCCATCACACTCACTGCGCTGCTTGTCATATACTCTCCCAGTTCATTGGGAATCAACTCCGCCTGTCCATTCCGGTAAACACAGGCCAGGCTGTTGGTAGTACCCAGATCAATTCCAATGATCGCCATTTTTCTCTCCTTATGTCCATTACCGCCGCTCTGTTTTGGACTTTTATTAACCTGACAATCCGAAATTTACATTTCTTTATATGTAGTAACAATGGCATTCAGATTTTTTTCTAATGCGTCTGCTCCGTTTAACGGCAGCACCTGACAATGAAGCGAATTTAACCAGTCCTTGTGTTTTTGTAATGTAGCGCCGCCGGTTCCATGTTCATATCCTGCAATATCATTCAGAAATTTCTGATGTTCCTCCTGCATATCGCCACTTACGATACGCTCTCCAAATAGTTTCAGTTCACGCTCATGGACGCGGTCTACACGAAGCCTCGTATCCGCATACAAATAAATAACCAATTCAAAAAAAGGGTCGAAATATTCATGAAATGAATTCATGGAACCTGCCATTACAAAATGTTCACGATCAGAGATCGCTTCCATTAAGCGGCTGATCTTTTCTGATTTTGCGTACATGACCGAAAAGGGAATTTCAGTGTCCTTACGCCATATATATTCATCAATATCCACAAAAGCAAAGCCCAAATGTTCGGCGACCATTTTACCAAGTGTCGTCTTTCCCGATCCGGAAGGACCCGTTATCATTATACCCGTTGCCACACTGCTTTCCTCCACATCTCCCTGTTTATCGGTTCCAGTATAACATATCTTTCCGCTGGCAACAATCCCTGCTCTATCTCCATCCCGCCGCCGAAAGCGGCTTCCGCAGCAGTCCGTACAGGTCACTGGGCTGTTACCGGCCTCTTACTGTCTATGAGGGCTTTTCGACAAAGACTTTAAACCACATTTTGCCGGTTCATCCAACAGATGACCGTCCTTGTCAAACCGGGAGCCATGGCAGGGACAGTCCCAGCTTTCCTCGTCCGGGTTCCATTCCAGCCAGATCGGAAGAGCACACGTCTGAACTCCAGTCACAGTTCAGGATC
>CANDMD010000102.1 GCA_947385725.1 uncultured Lachnospiraceae bacterium
CCCTTCGGCATCGGCCAGATCGGCAAGTCCTTCCGCAACGAGATCACGCCCGGCAACTTCACGTTCCGTACCAGGGAGTTCGAGCAGATGGAGCTTGAATTTTTCTGTGAGCCCGGCACGGATCTGGAATGGTTCCAGTACTGGAGAGGGTTCTGCCGCGACTGGCTGCTGTCCCTGGGCATGAAGGAGGACGAGATGCGCCTGCGTGATCACAGTCCCGAGGAGCTTTGCTTCTACAGCAAAGGTACCACAGATATCGAGTTTCTGTTCCCCTTCGGCTGGGGCGAACTCTGGGGGATCGCGGACAGGACTGATTATGACCTGACCCAGCATGCGAACACCTCCGGCGAGGATATGAGTTATTTCGATGACGAGAAGAAGGAGAAATACATACCCTATGTCATCGAGCCCTCCCTGGGCGCGGACCGTGTGGTTTTGGCGTTCCTCTGCGCCGCCTATGACGAGGAGGAACTGGAGGGCGGCGATATGCGGACCGTGCTCCGTTTCCATCCTGCGCTTGCGCCTGTGAAGATTGGGGTACTGCCCCTTTCCAAGAAGCTGAATGAGGGTGCGGAAAAGATTTATATGGAATTATCGAAGAAATATAACTGCGAGTTTGACGACAGAGGAAACATCGGCAAGAGATATCGCCGTCAGGATGAGATTGGTACTCCTTTCTGTGTTACTTATGATTTTGAATCCGAGACAGACAATTGTGTCACTGTCCGTTTCAGGGATTCCATGGAGCAGGAGCGTGTAGCGATTGCAGAACTGGATGCATATTTTGCAGATAAGTTTACTTTCTAAAATAGATCATGTTTAGGGAGGGCAGAGACTACATTCTGCTCTCCCGCTGTGTTTACGGGGCATATGTCCTGCTGCATACAGCGGGGATCGGTTGACGAAGATAGCGGAGCTGGGAAGAATGGACAGGATAGAGATATTTCAGGTTCTTGGAATAGAAGAGACGAAGGACGAAAAGCGGATCAAAAACGCTTATCGCGGGATGCTGTCCGTGACCAATCCGGAGGATGACCCGGAAGGTTTTAAGCGGCTGCGAACCGCTTATGAGGAGGCCTGCAGGCTGGCAAAGGACAGTGGTGAAAAGCCTGAGGAACAGCCCAGGGATACCACGCCCTCCGGCCTGTGGTTGGAAAAGGCGGTGAAGATCTATCATAATATACATACCAGGCAGGAACTGCAGCATTGGGAAAAACTCTTTGCGGATGACTGTTTCCTGTCCCTGGAGGATGAGGAAAACTGCCGTTTCAAGCTGCTCAGGTTTTTGATGGAGCATTTTAAACTCCCCACGGAGGTGTGGAAACTGCTGGACAGGAAGCTGTCCATTACCAGTGATGCGGCAAGGCTGCGGGAGCAGTTCCCGGCTGATTTTGTACGCTATATCCTGAATAAATGCGAGCGCGGTGAGGATGTGGAGTTTTCCCAGTTCCAGGGACCGGAGGACGGTGATTATGACCTGTACCTGCAGTATTATGACCGTACCTGGCAGGCTCTTGCGGAGGGAAAGCTTGAGGAAGCGGCTCAGTGTATGGAGAATGCGGACAGGCTTGGCATCAGCCATCCCGTCATGGAGATCTGCCGTGGGGATCTGCTGCGCAGGCAGGGGAAGGACGCGGAGGCGATCGCCCTGATGGAGGAACTGCTGGGAAAATATCCGAAGGATGCCATGGTATGTTACAATACCGCTGAACTTTTGTGGAAACAGGAGCAGGCGGAGGGCGGACGTTTCCGCAAGAAGGCGGTTCAGATCTACCGGGAATTGAAAGAGGAGAATGACAGTCACTATATGGCCAATGTCCGCCTGACAGAGTGGTACTATGAGGAAGGACAGTATAAAAAGGCCAAAAGCTGTGCCGAGAAAGTGCTTTCCGGCGGTTCCGACGACAGTTTCATGGAACTTCTGGTGAAGATCAACGCTGAGATCGAGAAGGAACAGGAGGAGGAATACCGCAGGACAAAGAAATGGGAGGTGGCGCTGGAATTATGCTGGTGCTATCTTCAGGACGGAAAAGTGGCCAGGGGCATCCGTCTGGCCACGGATATCTGGCAGGAACTGCTTTCCGCCAGCATGGGACAGCAGCGGTCCGCCGGCATGGAACAGCCATCGCCCGTCAGCATAGGGCAGCAGCTGCCGCTTGAAAAGGAAGCGGAATTTTACGGGCTTATGGCAAAGCTTTATGTGGAGGAGGCGGAATACGAACTATCCATTGCCATGTGCACTTCCTGGGAGGAAGCCTTGCATAAAAAACTGGATTCCGATGATCCGGAGGAGGAGAAGCGGGATCGTGACCGGCTGAAGCAGGCGCACCTGATCCGCATGCAGTGCTATCACAATCTGGGTTTCCGGAACGAGGAACAGTTCGGGAAGGCCGTGGAGGAGGGCAGCGCTGTACTGACGGACAGCGCAAAGGATATCGGGGTACTGCTGGAACAGGCACAGCTTTACGTGGAGATGAAAGAATATGAGCGGAGCCTGGAACTGGTGGACAGGCTGCTGGAGGATTACCAGGTCTATGCGGCTTACGCGGTCGCCCTGGAGGCTTACCGGAAGCAGCTGGACGCCGCCGGCGTCGTCCGCAGCAGCAGCCAGTGTATCCGGTATTTTCCCACTTTTGTAAAGGCTTATGAATATGCGGCAAAGGTGTATCTGGATCTGAATTATAAGGAAGACCTGGAGAAGCTGCTGGGTGAGGCGGGGAAAAATAACGTTAAGAGTGACATTCTGGAAGCTTACCGGTACCAGATCACCCACAGGCCGATGGAACTGTCCACCCTGCATGAGAAGCTGCGCAATTTCCGTGAGAAGTATGTTGAAAAGGCGGAAATGAGGGAGACGGTTTCCAAGTATGAAGATGGGTTGAAAATTATCACGGAATATCTTTATCATTATCCGGACAGTTATCTGTTCACGGAACGCGGGGAATATCATAGGGCGGCCCACCATTATGAGGAGGCAAAAGAGGATTTTGAGAAAGCGATTGCACTGGAACCGGGAAACAGTTATGCGTTGAGCGGACTGAGCCAGGTATACAAAGCGGAGGGGGATTTTGAAAAGGCCCTGATCTATCTGAAGAGAGCGATCCTGTACAAGGGCGACGAAATGCCGCTTACCATATACCAGGATATGGGAAATTTGTACGCACTTCTGGGGGACAACCGGCGGGCACTGGCGGCACATCTGGAGTTTATGCGGCTTACCCAGGGACAAAAGCCGGGGATGCGCAATCTGGAGGAAGTGGCGGAGGCCTGGCTGCGTGCGGGACAGGCGGATAAGGCAATAGAGATTCTCCAGCAGATAGAAGCCCAGAGGAAGGGTACACATATAGATTATTTCAACAGAGTGGAAATGTACAGCAGAAGCGGAAATGAACAAAAAGCAAGAGAAATGCTGGAGACATGGCGCAGTGTGATAATGGCCACATGGCGTGAAAAGCTGGAAATAGGAGGGGACAGCCTGATCCAAAGATGGATTCGGCATCTGGACGGTGAGAGAAGGGGTCTGTACAGTGATTTTTTTAAGCAGGCCGCAAGGCTGGAACTGATCTTCGGGGATCCTGGGACGGCACTAAGGTATTTCCGTGAAGCCCTTGCCTGTACGTCAGCGAACTGGTGGGCTCTTAATCATCTGCTGGAAGACGCCGCTTTCGCGTGCATTGTCTGCGGAGATGACGGACAGGGGAAGAAATATGGCGAAAGGATGGAGAAATGGCTGGAAGAGCAGTCCCATCATGCCTGGGACGTATATTTTAATGAGGCCAAACGCAAAAGATTCCACAGGATACTGATCGGCTATTATACAGAGCCTCTTCAGGTGATCCAGGAGCTTTTGGATCAGGAGAAAAGTACGGAGCGTTGTCAGTATTGTACCAGACCTTTCTGTTCGGAACTGGAAGGAATCCGTATTATGCTTCTGTGCCGGCAGGGAAAACGGGAAGAGGCCATGGAACGCCTGAAACGGAATCTGGAGATATTCCCCCAGGATGATTATATGCTTGCCATCCGGCATGTGGTGTTCGGGGATTCACTGGATTCACCCCTGCAAATCCGTGCGCATCCGCCGGAGGCTCCAGGGAGTGCCGGGGAATCATCCTGCTGCTCGGTAACGGGGTGCTGACTGGGCGTTTTCCTGGAACAGGACAAGGACAGTATGGCACAAAACAGGATAGGAAACGAGGAAATACATGATAGTAGGAATTGATTTGGGGACAACCAACAGTTTAATCGCATATTTTTCGGAGGAGGGGCCGAAGATCATTCCCAACAGACTGGGAAAGAACCTGACACCTTCCGTGGTCAGCGTGGACGGCGAGGGGAATGTATATGTGGGAGAGACCGCCAGGGAACGGATGAGCCTTTACCCGGATACAGTGGCCCAGACCTTTAAGCGGAGCATGGGAACGGAGCGGGACTATGTCTTAAGCGGGAAACATTTCAGGCCGGAGGAACTGTCCAGCATGGTATTGCGCGCCCTGAAGGAGGATGCGGAAGCTTATCTGGGGGAGGGAATCACCGAGGCGGTGATCAGCGTTCCAGCGTATTTTGACGATAAGAGGAGAAAAGCCACCAAGCGGGCGGGGGAACTGGCGGGACTGAAGGTGGAGAGGATGATTTCCGAGCCCACCGCCGCGGCAGTGGCCTACGGCCTGTATGATAAGACTAAGGACACCCGTTTCCTGGTGTTCGACCTGGGAGGCGGAACCTTTGACGTGTCCATCCTTGAACTGTATCATAATATCCTGGAGGTCAGGGCCGTGGCGGGGGACAATTACCTGGGCGGCGAGGACTTCACGGAGGAGATGGCAAAGCTTTTTTTACAGAAGCGTAAGTTACAGCTGCAGAACCTGAATGAAAAGGAACAGGTCAGACTGTACCGTCAGGCGGAAAAGGCGAAACAGGCTATCAATGAACAGAGCCAGGTGACCATGGGCTTCCTGTATCAGGAGGAGATCCTGGAGGAGGTCATTACCGCAAAGGAGTACGAGGAGGCTTGTGAGGAACTTCTCATGAAGATCCGGGAGCCGGTGAAGAAGAGCCTGTCGGATGCGGGGCTGAAGCTGTCGGATATCGATGAGGTACTGCTGATCGGCGGCGCTACCCGCCTGTCCATTGTCAGGGATTTCCTGATCCGTCTGTTCCGGAAGTTCCCGGATGCGAAGCTGAATCCCGATGAGACGGTGGCTCTGGGGGCTGCCGTGCAGGCTGCCATGAAGGAGCGCAGGGAGGAAGTCCGGGAGGTGATCCTCACGGATGTCTGTTCCTTTACCCTGGGCACGGAAGTGGTGGTGGAGTACGATGAGGACAGGTATGAAAGCGGAAGGTTCTGTCCCATCATTGAAAGGAACACCGTCATTCCCGCAAGCCACACGGAGCGTCTTTATACCGTGCGGGACAATCAGGAAAAGGTTCGCGTCAGGGTTCTCCAGGGGGAGAGCCGTTTTGCCAGGAACAACCTGTTCCTGGGGGAACTGACGGTGGAGATACCGAAAGCGCCTAAGGGGCAGGAATCCATAGACGTTACGTATACGTATGACATCAACTCCCTGCTGGAGGTGGAGGTCACGGTTACTTCCACGGGTGAAAAGCAGAGAATGATCATCAAAGGCCAGGAGAACCAGATGACCGACGAGGAGATCAAAAAGCGTATGGAGGAACTGGCCTACTTAAAGATCCAGCCCAGGGATTATGAGGAGAACCGGCTGGTATTGCTGCGCGCCGAGAGAATGTACGAGGAGTCCCTGGGAGACCGCAGGAAGAAGCTGGATCATTATATCACGGCCTTCGAAGCGGCACTGGAGAAGGGCGGCCATGACGAGATCATGGACGCAAGGGAAGCGCTGAACGAGATTTTGGAGGATGGGGAGTAGCGGAGAGTAAGGAACCACCGGTAAGTTATTTTGAGACAGTTCCTAAGCTGGGATAGGAGAAGGGACATTGCTGTTTAATTCTTATATTTTTATATTGTTTTTCCTGCCGGTAACGCTATTCCTGTACTTCGGCCTGAACAGGCTGGGAAGGGAGCGGGAGGCGAAATGGGCGCTTGTAGGCATGTCGCTGTGGTTTTATGGGTATTTCCATGTCACTTACCTGCTGCTGATCACAGGAAGCATCCTTTTTAATTACTTTTGCTCCAAGGGGATATGCAGGCAGAAGGAAAAAGCAGGGAAAAAGCTTCTCCTGGCAGCAGGGATTATAGTCAATGCAGGCATTATATTTTATTTTAAGTATTTTAATTTCTTCCTTGAGAACGTAAATGCGCTGTTTCATTTGGACATCGCCATGGGCAGGATATTGATGCCCCTGGGGATCAGCTTTTTTACATTCCAACAGATCTCCTATCTGGCGGATTCCTACAGGGGGGAGACGGAAGGCTATGCTTTTGTGGATTATGCATTATTTGTGACATTTTTCCCACAGCTGGTAGCCGGTCCCATTGTGCTTCACGGTGAGATGATACCGCAGTTCCTTGATCGGGAAAGGAAGAGGCTGGATCAGGAACGGCTTGCCAGGGGAATCCATATGTTTGCCATCGGTCTTTTTAAAAAGGTGATGATTGCTGATGTGTTGGGAAGCGGGGTGGACTGGGGATATTCCAACCCTGGACTGCTGACGGCCGTTGACGTGGTGATCGTATCGCTCCTATATACCTTACAGCTTTATTTCGATTTCAGCGGTTACTGTGATATGGCATGTGGGATTGCCAATATGTTTCATTTTGACTTGCCGCTGAACTTCAATTCACCATATAAAGCCGCATCCATCTCAGAATTCTGGCAGAGATGGCATATGACCCTCAACAGGTTTCTGCGCACTTATATCTATTTTCCGCTGGGAGGCAGCCGGAAAGGGAAAATACGTACTGCGGTGAATATCCTGGTTGTATTTCTGGTCAGCGGGATCTGGCACGGGGCGGCGTGGACCTTTATCCTGTGGGGAGTCCTGCACGGTATTGCCAATGTGCTGTACAGACTGTTCCAGACTGCATGGGAGAAATTTCCCAGGTTTCTGCGCTGGCTGGTGACATTTATCTTTCTGGATCTGACGTGGATTGTATTCCGTTCCGAATCCCTGCAGCAGGCGGGCATACTACTGGGAAAACTGTGCAGACCCTGGGAGTGGCGGATAAGTGAAGGCCTGTGGAAGCAGTTCAGCCTTTTGGAATTTACTTATGTGGAAGAGCATGTCGCGCCCCTTGGGGCAATGGCCGGCAGATTCCCGGCGGTCCATCTGGCCATCGTGCTGGCAGTAGCCTTGTTTGTGGCGCTGGTTCCGCATAACTGCCATGAGAAGAAATTTGTCCCAGGTGTGGGAAATGCGGTGGGAAGCGTCATACTGCTGGTATGGTCCGTTGTTTCCCTTTCCGGGCTGACCACTTTCCTGTATTTCAATTTTTGACAAGGAGTACCTGTATGAAGGCAAAGACATGGAATCTGTTGGCAATCGGATGCACCATGGCGGCTCTATCGGTGTGGGGAGGCATCACCATGTTCATAGACCCTTTTCTGCACTACCACAAGGGACAGGATTTTTTAGAGTATCCTTTGCGGGATGAGCGCTACCAGAATGACGGGATTGCGCGGCACTATGACTATGACAGTATCATTACCGGAACCAGTATGTGCCAGAATTTCAAATGCAGCGAATTTGACGAGCTATGGGGGGCGCAGGCGATAAAAATAGCAAATTCGGGTGCCACTTATCATGAATCCGGTGAGAATATAAGGAGAGTGTTCTCCTATCACCCCAATGTGGTAAATGTATTGTGCAGTATGGACGGAAGCCGTCTGAATGAGTCAGCGTCCCAGGATGAATATGAGGGATATCCGGTATATCTGTATGACAATAATCCTTTTAATGATGTGAATTATCTGTTGAACAAGGAGGTTATGCCCAAGACCATAGCCGTGCTGAATTATACGAGGTCGGGACAGGAAACGCCGGATATGGATGATTACCAGAACTGGAGCCGGTACAAGACTTTTGGCAGGGAGGCGGTGCTGGCTTCCTTCACCCTGACGCAGGAGCGGGAGGAGGAGATTGTGCTGACAGAGGAGGATGTCCGGCAGATCCGTGAAAATGTGGGCGATAATTTTCTGGAGTTGGCAAAGGAGCATCCTGACACTACCTTTTATTTCTTTTTTCCGCCGTACAGCATCTGCTATTGGGAGGCGCTGGTAAGGACGAAGCAGCTGGACAGCCAGCTGGAAGCCCAGAAAACGGGGGCGGAGGTATTGCTGTCGGCGGAGAATGTAAGGGTATATGATTTCAGCTACCGGGTCGACATAATAGGGAATCTGGATAATTATACGGACAGCCTGCATTACGGGGAGTGGGTCAATTCTGAGATACTCCGCATGATGAGCGCCGGGGAAGGGCTGCTTACAGGAGAAAATGTAGAAGAATATTATGATTTTATCAGGGAATTGTATGCGGAATATGATTATTCCTCGTACAAAGACGAGTAGCCGTATTTGACAAGATAGCCAACCAATCATATAATGGTTTTAAGTTTAGAAACTGAAATTAAGAAAAACAGTCACTTCTTTCAGTGCGGGGGTGCGGAAGTGGAGAGACGGAACAAATTGCCGCATACGGCAATTGGATGGAGAAAAACAGTCACGGAACGGACGCGCCCGAAAGAAATTTACAGATGCGTTCTTTGCAGATGAAATTTCTTTCAGTGCGGGGTGCGGAAGTGGAGAGACGGAACTGGAATGGAGGAAAAAATGAGACAATTTACAGCGAACGAGCTTAGGAAAACATGGAAGCAATTTTTTATTGACCGTGGGCATGTGGATGTGGGGGCTGTTTCCCTCGTTTCCGACGGATCCACGGGGGTACTGTTTAATGTGGCCGGGATGCAGCCCCTGATGCCGTATCTGTTGGGGAAGAAGCATCCGCTGGGAACCAGGCTTTGTAATGTCCAGGGCTGTGTCCGTACAAATGACATTGATTCCGTGGGGGATAAGAGCCATGGAACCTTCTTTGAGATGCTGGGAAGCTGGAGCCTGGGGGATTATTTTAAGAAGGAGCGCTGCCAGTGGAGTTATGAGCTTTTGACGGAGGTGTTCGGTTTTGACGCGGATCATCTTGCCGCCACTGTATTTGCGGGGGACGAGAATGCACCCAGGGATGAAGAGAGCGCGCGGTATCGCATTGCCTCCGGATTTAAGAAGGAGAATATTCATTATCTTCCGGCGGAGGATAACTGGTGGGGGCTGGAGTACGGACCCTGCGGCCCTGACAGCGAGATGTTTTATATGGAGGACAGGCCTGACTGCGGCCCCGACTGCGGCCCCGGATGCCATTGCGGGAAATATACAGAGCTTGGGAATGACGTGTTCATGCAGTATGAGAAGCATCAGGATGGTACGCTGACACCGTTAAAGCAGAAGAATGTGGACACCGGCTGGGGGCTGGAGCGAATATTGGCGTTTTTAAACGGGACAAGGGATGTCTACAGGACAGATTTGTATGTTCCGGTCATCGCTTATATTGAAAAGGTTTCCGGCACAGGGTACGAGCAGGATGAGAGCCTGACCAGATCCATGAGGATTCTGGCAGATCATATCCGCACCAGTGTCATGCTCATCGGTGACGAGGCGAAGCTTCTTCCTGCCAACGCAGGCGCAGGCTATGTGCTGCGCCGCCTGATCCGCCGCGCGGTGAGACATGCAAGAATTTTAGGCTTAAAGACGGAGAATGTTTTACGGATTGCGGAAATGTTTATCTGTGAAATCTATGCGGAGAGCTATCCCCTTCTGGTGAAAAACAAGGAGTTTATTCTCACGGAACTGAAAAGGGAGATCGACCGTTTTGAGAGTACCTTGGAGAACGGCATGAAGGAATTCCGTAAGATCCTGGAAGCAAAGAGGGAAGAGAAGGTTCAGGCCATTGACGGAAATTCCGCATTTTACCTCTATGATACCTTTGGCTTCCCGCTGGAGCTGACAGTGGAACTGGCGGAGGAGGAAGGGCTGACTGTGGATGAAAGCGGATTTGCCGCGGCTATGGAGGCGCAGAAGCAGAAGGCCAGGGACAATCAGAATTTCTCGGCAAAGCTGAATGGGGATGCAGGGCTTTTTGACGGATTGGACAGCGGTATCACCAGCGAATTTGTGGGATACGAGCATCTGCTGGCAGAAGATACCATTGTCGCGCTGGCTTCCGAGACGGAAATGAAATCCTCGCTGGAGAAGGATGAAGCGGGAACTGTCATTGTGAGGGAAACCCCCTTCTATGCCACCATGGGCGGCCAGATCGGAGACAGCGGTGTGATCCGCACGGATACGGGACTGTTTGAGGTGAGGGATACCGTAAGGCTTCCCGGAGGAAGGATCGGCCATGTGGGAAAGGTAGCAGACGGCAGACTGAGCGTGGGAGAGCGTGCTTCCCTGGAGGTGGAGACAGTAAAACGTCTGGACACCTGTAAGAACCATAGCGCTACCCATCTGCTGCAGAAGGCACTGCAGGAGGTGCTGGGCAGCCATGTGGAGCAGTCCGGTTCCTATGTGGACGGGGAGAGGCTGCGCTTTGATTTCAGCCATTCTTCCGCCATGACCAGGGAAGAACTGGACCGGGTGGAGGCTCTGGTGAATGAAAAGATTGTCGAGAACCTTCCCGTGGTAACTGAGGTCATGAGTCTGGAGGAAGCGAAGAAAACCGGTGCAATGGCGCTCTTTGGCGAAAAGTACGGCGAGAAGGTGCGTGTGGTGAGAATGGGGAATTTCTCCGTGGAACTCTGCGGAGGCACCCATGTGGCCAATACGGGGATGATTTCCCTGTTTAAGATCCTGTCCGAGAGCGGTGTGGCGGCAGGGGTACGCCGGATCGAGGCGCTGACCGGGAAGGGAGTACTGGATTATTATAAGAACCTGGAAAGGATCCTGGAGGAAGCGGGCAGGGCGCTGAAGGCCACCCCCGCGACCCTGGTGGAGAAGTGCAGCCATGTCATGGCGGAGATGAAGAGCCTGCATTCCGAGCTGGAATCCCTGAAGTCGAAAGCGGCGAAGGACGCGCTGGGGGATGTCATGGATCAGGTGAAGGAAGTAAAAGGCATCAGGCTGCTGGCTGCCAGCGTGGACGGTGTGGACATGAACGGGCTTCGTGACCTGGGCGACCAGCTGAAGGCAAAGCTTGGAGAGGGCGTTGTGGTGCTTTTGTCCAGCCAGGAGGGCAGGGTGAACCTGGTTGCCATGGCTACCGACGGCGCGCAGGCAAAGGGCGCCCATGCTGGGAACCTGATTAAGGGAATTGCCGCCCTGGTAGGCGGAGGCGGCGGAGGCCGCCCGGGCATGGCCCAGGCAGGCGGCAAGAACCCCGCAGGCATTCCGGATGCCATCGCGGAGGCGGCGAAGGTGCTGGAAGGACAGATCGTGTGAGAGAATAGGCAGTTGCGACAGTATGACTTAGAGTGACGCCTTTGTTCACTCCGCACAAAAACGAAACGAAGGTCGTTTTGGAATCGTTTCTTATTTTGTGCGAAGTGCCCAAAGGCTGTTGGCCGGATAAGGCTTCGCGGCCATCTGTCATAGCGGGAGTACTATCGGAAAACAGGGAGGTATGCCATGGATGCGAACAATCTGATGCTGTTACAGAGGCAGCACTTGAAACCCCTTAAAATAGTGCTTCTCTCTGCGGATTGTCTGTGGGGATTACTTGTCCTTTTCCTGTGGAGGGAGATGGCAGGGGAACTGATCCCTATGTTTGGTGGGGTTTTGGTCCTGATGCTGATCTTAAACCTGGTGGTATTGGAAGCGAGAAAGCCCTCTGCTTCCCTGAAAAGCCTTCCGTCGGATGTCCTTAGGGCTGTCAATGCACAATGCCTGACGGGACTGCGGTTCGGCAATGGGATACTCTGTGACAATGACTGCCTTGTGCTCATAGGAAATGTTGTGGTAACGGTAGTGATGCTGAAGGATGTCACGAGGATGGAACTGCGCAATATCGGAAAAGGAGCGATCTTTCTGGAAGGGAAGCAGACCCCGTTCAGCGGAAGCCTTGACCCCTATACCCCCATTGGGCTGCAGGGGCTTGCGATGAGGAACAAAAGTAACCAGGGTGTGATCAACGGCGCGGAGAACAGGGTCAAGGGTACGGGAACCTTCCGGCAGGCGGACAGGGACACTTTTTGGAGGGCACTTTGCGCCGCATGGAAGAAATACACGGATACGGAACCGATTGTGTCCTGAAATTAAAAAAAATAAAACTATGAAGTTAAAATCAAAAAAACTGTTGACGTTATGGGAATTTATGCTATAATACTTAATGTGTATGCGACAGGGCATGTCGGAGTACATAATATTAACCCAATCAGTCATGTTGCTTGAGGGACTGAAGGGAGGTCGGGTAGAGATGTCAAACGTAATCGTAAAAGAGAACGAAACTTTGGACAGTGCGCTTCGCCGTTTCAAGAGAAGCTGTGCAAAGGCTGGTATTCAGCAGGAGATTCGTAAGAGAGAGCATTACGAGAAGCCTAGCGTAAGGCGCAAGAAGAAGTCTGAAGCTGCCAGGAAGCGTAAATATAACTAGTTTAAGCACAAGTCCCCGGTCTGTATAGAGCGGGGATTCCTGTTTTGTACGTAACTATTTTTTGTGAGGATGAGGTTATGTGGACAAAAGAAATATTCGGAACGGATGTTTATCATCTGATTGCCGCTTTTGTAGTATACAGTATGATCGGCTGGCTTCTGGAATCCATCTACATGTCATTTTGTAACAGGAAGCTGACGAACCGGGGCTTTGCAAAAGGTCCTTTCTGCCCGATCTACGGCTTTGGCGCTGTAACCTGTTACCTGATCATGGGTCCCATGAAAGGGCATTACATAAAGATATATCTCTTAGGAGCGCTGCTTGCCACTATTTTTGAATTCCTGGTGGGAAAAGCCATGATCCGCTTCCTGGGGCAACTCTGGTGGGACTATAACGACAAGCCTTTTAACTACCAGGGGATCATTTGCCTGGAGAGTACGATAGCGTGGGGCTT
>CANDMD010000103.1 GCA_947385725.1 uncultured Lachnospiraceae bacterium
TCCCGAATCTTCTCCCTGATTTCCTCGTCCAGAACTTCCACCGCCCCGGCATACTGCATAGCCCAATGTACGATCATGGACGGAGAAGTCCTGACCGTTGCGATAT
The DNA here is from genome assembly GCA_947385725.1 of uncultured Lachnospiraceae bacterium. Taxonomy (GTDB): domain Bacteria; phylum Bacillota; class Clostridia; order Lachnospirales; family Lachnospiraceae; genus Acetatifactor. The sequence goes on from CANDMD010000103.1 coordinate 107, forward strand.
CATACCTCACTTCCCGTCCATTCCCATCGATTTCCGTAAGTTCGTCCGTCTTCTCATAATGGTCGCCGAACCAGTCATGCAGGATGGTATGATCCTCAGCCCGCAGCTTAATCCGTATCTTGCGCGGCTCGTCATAGGCCATGTACAGATGCTCCGCCATATACTTCTCCGGATCCCAGTAGGCATTACAGATTGGAAGCCCTTCAAAGGCGCAGACATCGACGGGAACAGGCTTACCGTCCTTATCCGTAAGAATCTCCACCTCCGACATCAGATCCACTCTGTAATGCCAGATGCGCCTGTCCTCTTTTTTCAGCCCGATACAATAATAATTGTCGTGATAGACCACCAGATGATAGGGGCTTAACACATGAAGATATTCCGTTTTCGGCGTCAAAGTGTGTTCCGGCGTGTAGCAGTTAAAGCGGAACCGGATCTGCCAAAGGTTATTGACTGCCTGTTGAATCAGATTGATTGTCCCCGCAAACTGCTTCTTATCCCGCATCGCCCTTGTGCTGAATCTGCCATGTATGGCCTGGGGACTGAATTTCAGTTTACTTCCGTCGTAAAACGGTGTCTGATAATATACGCTGGACGTGGACAGGAGCTTGCCCGCCAGCCGTTTTTTCTCCTCGTTGGAAAACAGATCTGAAAAACAGACGAGCTGGATGAGGCTGTCCAGTTCAGCATAACTAAAGGTATGTACATAGGAAAACCCGGTAAGATCCGCCGCTTTTTTCCCTTTTTCTTTGCTTTGTCTGGCTTTCAGCCGGTTCTCCCTGTAACCCTCATATTGAATCCGGTAATCCCCGTCATTGTCGCCCGTGTATTCCAGCGGATCCACTTCCGCCAGCATATCCTCCAGCGTGCTTGTGAGCGTGTTCGGCGCTTCCAGCAGCGTCCCGTTATGATATTTTGCAATGCGGTAAAGGCGCAGAAGACTACACAACTCATCCTTCGACAGGCTGTGCTCTTCATCCGTGAGAAGACGCAGGATTTCCATGACCTGCAGGACGCGCCGTTCCGCGCTGTATTTTCCGCAGTCAGGCGCTTCCTCCACCGACATCCCCTCTCCGGCCGCAGGGAACATTTTCGCCACTTGAAATTCGATGCCGTTTGAACACTCCGGCATTTTTACATAGCCGCCCGGGTATAACGCAAATTTCAATTCCTTCGTTATTTCCCCGTCGATAAAATGTGTGGCATAAGTCAGAAATTCTCCCTGCCTCGGATCATACCCGCGGACAGCAGACAAAAATCCCTGCCATCCTGCCTGATACAGATCCTCTTCCACAGCCTTTTTTCGGTCTGCCGGCATATTCAGTTTTCTCAGACGTTTCCATGCGCATTCATGGACGTATTTCTCAAAATGCGCATACAGATCTTTCCATGCCTCATTGTCACCGGATTTTACTCTCAAAATCTGTTCTTTCACTTCTTCCTTTGTCATATCATTGCCTGAAAACATCCTTTCCTCCATCCCGTCTGCCCTTTCACATAATCCTTTATCTCCTGATCAGTCGCGCCCTAATCTTTTTCGACTGTATCTCACCGAAACCTCCAAGTCTATGGTTTTTCCATGGTTCTGTATGCCAGGTTTCTCAAACATTTTCAGCAGACAGCCTGACTGATTCTCCGGCGCCAGCTTTTCCATAAAAGCTTCATAATAGTACTTTACCATGTGATCCGTGTCATCAGAATCCTGTCCGGTTGTATCCTCATCCGCTGCCCCTTGACAGCCGGCACTTACGGCCTGCAGGAGTTTTTTCCCCGGCAACCCATTCCATAAAACTGTCCACATACAGTTCCCACAGATCCGCCACTCTGACGCTATACCACGGACTTTCCTTCCCGGCAAACCTTCCGTCAAACAGAACCACTGACAATAGCAGGACATACTGCTCCCATGTGGACGCTTCCCAAAAGTACTGGAAGTTTCTCCCCCCCTCTGCAGCGCAGTGCCGTCCGGACTGACCTCCAGGATCTTATATTTGACAGAAAAATAAAAACACAGATTGATAACAGGATATCGACCCTGGAAATAACTGGGCTTCTCATATTTTTCGCTTACATGCATAAGCGCGTTTATCGCAAAGCAATCCTTCTTACCGATATTTCCGGTTTTCTTACTCGTCTTCACTTTATTTGCAACAATATAATCACAAAATACTGCAAGATCCTTACAGACTGCCGCCGTCTCCTTTTCCAGTTCCTCTAAAGCATATTTGTTTTTCTGAATTTGTTTTGCATTCGTACTCCCTCTGTTTTGTTTCTTTATCCTCAATGCACCGGCTTTTACTGAGGATACTGCCGACCTGAAATTATTTTACTTCTTTATGTGGCTGATTGTAAATTGCTATTTTGATCAGCGCCGGACCAGTCTTACGAAACCGGTTTCCCGTCATGATCCATTTTCGTCCAGATAAAGCCGGATACGGTTTTGTATGACGCTTATCGATAAAGAAAACAGGTAACAGTTTGGCCGAAGGCTGAAGGGTTACGAAAACAGAAGGAATTTTCCACCTGAATCTTATTGACGTAATTTTTTTATTTTGGTAGCATTAACCACAGCGGACAGCAGATCTGACAGGAAACATTGAAAATAAGACTGAGGAGGCGTATTCATGAACAGGACATGGTGGAAGGAAGCGGTTGTATATCAGATTTATCCCCGCAGCTTCATGGACAGCAACGGGGACGGGATCGGCGATTTACAGGGTATCATCAGTAGGCTGGACTACCTGAAGTATCTTGGGATCGATGTGATCTGGCTCTCGCCGGTATACAAGTCGCCCAACGATGACAACGGATACGATATCAGCGATTACCGGGATATCATGGACGAATTCGGGACCATGGAGGACTTCGATGAGCTGCTTGCTGCCGCCCATGGACGCGGGATCAAAATTGTCATGGACCTGGTGGTGAACCACACCTCGGATGAGCACAGATGGTTTGCGGAAAGCCGGAAATCAAAAGACAACCCCTACCGCGACTATTACATCTGGCGGGACGGACAAGATGCACAGACGCCGCCCAATAACTGGGGTTCCTGCTTTGGCGGGTCTGCATGGCAGTATGACGAAGCAACCGGTATGTACTATCTGCACCTGTTTTCAAAAAAACAACCCGACCTGAACTGGGATAACGAAAAAGTCCGCCAGGAAGTGTTTGACATGATGACCTGGTGGTGTGAAAAGGGCGTGGACGGTTTCCGCATGGATGTGATCAGCATGATTTCCAAGACAAAGGAGATGCCGGACGGGGAGACCCACGGCATGTACGGCGACTTCGGCCCCTATTGTGTACATGGCCCCAACGTCCACAAATACCTGCGGGAGATGAACGAAAAGGTACTGTCCAGGTATGATCTCATGACAGTGGGCGAGACCAGCGGCGTGACCACAGAACTGGCAAAGCAGTATGCCGGGGAGGACGCCCATGAACTGAACATGGTATTTCAGTTCGAGCATGTGGAGGGGGACGGCAAATACGGAAAGTGGACGGATGAAAAGATCCCCCTTACCACCTTGAAAAAAACCCTGTCCCGCTGGCAGACCGCACTTTACGGCAAGGCGTGGAACAGCCTGTTCTGGGACAACCACGACCAGCCCCGTGCCGTCTCCCGCTTTGGCGACGACCGCCCCCAATACCGGGAGGCATCCGCCAAGATGCTTGCCACCTGCCTGCATATGCTGCAGGGGACGCCCTACATCTATCAGGGCGAGGAGCTGGGGATGACAAACTATCCTTTCCGGAGCCCGGAGGATTTTCGCGATATCGAGAGTATCAACGCCTACAGGGAATGGTGCGGTGAAGGATCGGTCTCCCATGAAGTGTTCTGGCCCTGCATCACCTTCAAAAGCCGCGACAACGCAAGGACACCGGTGCAGTGGGACAGTTCGCCCCAGGCAGGCTTTACCACGGGAACTCCCTGGATGGCAGTCAACCCCAATTACAAGGAGATCAATGCCAAGGCGGCGACGGCGGATCCCGATTCCGTATTCCATTATTACAGGAAACTGATTGCCCTGCGGAAAAAATATCCTGTGATCGTTTACGGGAAATATGAGGAAATGATGGCGGACAGCGAGGAACTTTTCGTCTATACCAGGACGCTGGATGGCGAGAAGCTTCTGGTCGTATGCAGCTTCTGTAACCAGGAGACCGCCTTTACCATTCCCGGGGAATTTGCAGGGGCATCCTGCCTGATCTCAAATACGGAAAACATGTACGACAAGGCGGAAGTGATACTCAGACCGTATGAGGCTTTTGTGCTGAGGAAATCATGACCCTGCCGCATGCCGCAGACCCCTGGCTCTCGCGGCATGCGCCAAATGTGCATGCAAGCATGCCCACTTGGCTCGTTGCTCGCGGGAGTCACTCCGCACTCTCAATAGACTCCACAATATTCATCCTTCCTATGGAACACAGGGGAACCGCCGTGGCCAGCAGACAGGCTGCCACGGAAATGACCGCTGCCTGCCCCATGGCTGCAAGGGGAATTGCCACAAGATGCAGGCCATCCGTCTCCGCCGCCCGGATGAACAGGACACAGACATACCCCAGCGCCGCACCGATCAGGGAGGCATAAATGCCATAGTACGCACCCTCCCAGAGAAATGTCCGGTACAGGCTCCCCCTGCTCATTCCCATGGCCCTCTGCATACCGATCTCCGTCACGCGGGTATGGATATTGCTGTATACCGTATTGATGATATTCAGGATGCCGATGATTCCAATAAACAGGATCAGCACAAGACACAGCATCTTGATCTGTTCAAAGCTTTCCTCCATCTGGGCGTCCGACTGGCGGTAAGAGATCCAGTGGGTTCCCGGGATCTCTTCGCACCATTCCGTCATCCATCCTTCAAAGACCTCCGGATCCGCATTCTCCTTTAACTCAGGGTAAATTTCGTCATACCGGTCATGCCCCAGCAGCGCACGGTAAACCGGATCGCTGACTATGACCTGCACCCCGTTCACAAAGCCCTCATTGTTCACGGTGACAGCGGAATCCAACACTCCCGCCACACGCATCCGGAAATCTCCCATGGTGACCACATCTCCCACCTTGAGTTCCGTAAATTCCACCTCCATATCACCGTAGGAAAATGCAGTGGGATTTTTCACAAAGCATGCCGCTCCCTCCAGAAAATCCTGTCTGTCCTGCCCGCCCAGATCCGGGAACCAGGAGAAAGCTCTCTCCTCATTCACACTGACAAGCTGCAGTGTCTCATGGGACTGTACGGCCAGATCCGTTTCAAAGGGCGGCGTTTCCTCCGCAATATAAGGGTTGTACACGGTCAGCTTTGACGTGGAAAGACTCTCCACCAGTTCACTTGCCCGCATTTCCTCCACCGCTCCGGCGCTGATGCCCATGGTTTCGTTTGTGACGGCATAATCCCCGAGGTGCATATCCTTTACCCCACTGCTGGTATCCAGAAGCGCCGTGAAACTCTGCAATGCAATATAGACCGTGATGCTCATGACCAGGGAAAGGACGGTGATCGCCGTTCTGCCGCCTCCCCGTTTCAGGTTAAGCCTCGCGTAATAGGCTTCAAAGTGCCGGATCTTTTTCTGCTTCCTGACCCGCCTCTTGATCTTCACCGCCGTCCCCGCCATGGCCACCGTGGGCGACACGCGGGAAGCGTACCGCGCCGCCGGAAAGGCCGCCGCCATGGCGAACAGCAGCGTGACGGCCACGCTGGCCAGCAGGAAAAGGGGATTTCCCGTTTGGGCGGCGTAAATGGCTCCCCGCAGTTCCTCCGCGCTGTCCGCCAGGAACAGATCCGGGTTAAATATGCCAGTGGCGGCAGCCAGAATCCCCTTTGCCGAGAGTGCCCCCAGCAGCAGCCCCACAGGAAGACCCATGCCGCAGAGGATCACAAGCTGTAGGGAGACCAGGCGGTAGATCTGTCCCCTCTCGCCTCCCATGGCGCGAAGCGTCCCATACTCCCTGATCCGCTTTGTGATGGATATTTTCAGGATATTATAGATCACCAGCCCCGCCGCTGCCAGCACCAACGCTCCCACCAGGATACAGGCGAACATCATGAACGGGAACCCGATATTCATTTCCATATTATCCGCCTCATCATATGCAATCCCCAGGGCATCCAGAAGCACCCAGTTATATTGGATATAACGGTCCTCCACCCCCAGTGCGGCGGCCAGTTCATGGACGATCTCCTGGAACTCCGCCTTGCTGTGGGTCTTAAAATCGGTGGAATAGAGTTGATACTGCTCCGGCAGCAGCTTTGTGGCCGCGCCGCTGCCCACGATTCCGTCCACCGTCCCGGTGGCATAGCCCACGTAGTTGCTTTCCAATATGGCAGTCAGCCGGAAATCCGCCCTATACTCATACGCGGGGAAATAGCCCGCCATGGTATTGATGGAGAGATCCAGTGAGACCATATCCCCCACGGATACCTCCCATCCCAGATATTGCAGCGCATCCTCCGGCAGTGCAATCTCGTCCTCCCTCTCCGGCAGACGCCCTTCCTTCACCCTGCCCAGACTGGGGTACATGGCAAGGGCGTTATCATGATATTCCCGCAGGAACAGGGTCAGTCCGCTGCTACCCAGTTCCAGACTCCCGACAGTCAGAATGTCGCCCACGTCATACAGACGCTCGTCCTCATGCAGCCTCTGTGCCTGTTCCGCCGTCAGCTGGTGAAAGGTGGCGTAACGGTTACCGTTCAGCCCCGCCGCCTGCTCCCCACGCATGGACTGCAAAATCCCTATGGACTGACCCACCGCAGTGGTCATAATGGTGGACATAATTACCGCAATCAAAATGAGCACAGCCGTCACCCGCTGTACCTTTAATTCTTTCCATGCAAGACTCAAATATGATTTCATACTAACCTCCCGTGATTCCGCTCTATAGAATTTTTCCATCCACAATGGTAAAGCGCCTGGGCGCCATTTCCGCGATCCGGGGATCGTGGGTGATGACCACAAGTGTCTTGTTCATTTTCTCCCGGATCTCACACAGCATTTTCATCACCTCGCCGCCGCTTTTGCTGTCCAGGTTTCCGGTGGGCTCATCGGCGAAAATAATGTCCGGCTTCGCGATCAGGGCTCGGGCGATGGCCACCCGCTGCTGCTGGCCGCCGGAAAGTTCATGGGGCAGATGGTTCAGCCGGGCATCCAGCCCCAGCAGCTGTGTCAATTCGCCCAGATATTTTTCATCCGGCTGCTGCCTGTCAAGCAGAAGAGGCATTATGATGTTCTCTCTCGCAGTAAGCACCGGCAGCAGATTAAACTGTTGGAATATAAAACCGATCTTCCTGCGGCGGAAAGCAGACATTTCCTGATCGCTGCCCTTGTGGATGTCCCTGGCCCCGTACAACACCTGGCCGGAGGTGGGCGCGTCCAGTCCGCTGATAATATGGAGCAGGGTGCTTTTCCCGCTGCCGGAGGGACCCATGATGGAAAGGAAATCTCCCCCATTTACGGTCATATCCGCATGATCCAGCGCCACGACCCTGTTGTCCCCGGTTCCGTAGATCTTTGAGATACCATTTACCTTAATATCCATAAAAATACTCTCCTTATCCTTTTGATAAGAAGAGTATAGAATCCAAATCTCAAATTTTCCTCAAGTTCACCTTTTTCGGACAGCACAAGCAATCAATGAGAAGAACGCCACCCTTGCGTTCTTCCGTGTGAGAAAGGCGCTCCCTTGCGCCGTAGAAGTTCTTCACGAAGCGGCCTCTGCCGCAAGTGAAAATGGCCAAAGGCAATTAGAACTTCTTCTCACACTATGCCGCCGATCAGAACTTTTTTCCCGCAGAAGGCAAAACCATACTTCCGTATCCGTTCCCTGGGAATCCCCTTTGCCACCAGATTCTCCTGATAACCCTTTTCCTCTATCTGCCGCAGCGCCTCCCGCACCGTATCTCCCAGATCCTTTTCCTCCCCGTCCTGCACCTTAAATTCAAATATAAATGCATCATAATCATAACCCGCCCCGGACAATACTTTCGGCTCCAGCATTACATCATATCGACCCAAACCGCTTTCGCGGTTGGATGTGATGGTATATCGGTCTGCCAATTCCACCATCAGCCCCAGCACAAAGCCATGATAAAACCGTTCCGGTTCCTCCCCGGAGGGATTTCTGCCCGTGTCAAAATAACTGAATGTCTGCAATGCAATCTTATTCATATAAGCGTTCATGGCCTTTACGTCATCAGACAGCAATGCCTGCAGAAACGCATTATTGATCTTGCCGCATCCCCCGAACCAGTTCCCGATCATCTGCTCGAACATCATCCGTACTTCCATGTTTGTCAGCCGCAGGGTATATTCCGCCCTCCGCTGCAATGTATTCAGTTCATAACGTTCCACTTTCAGATATCCACTGGCCAGCAGCAGGCTCCAAATTGCCGCATCCTTTCCGGAATGCCCTGCTTCTGTGTCAAGCTGGTCAAATACAACCTGCTCATCCAACGTTGTGCGGAAGCTTTCCCCTTTCAGCAGGCTCTCCATCATCATCTTGATTTCCGGGCTTCCCTCACGGATCAGCTTCCCGGGCAGATTGCTGCTGGAATTTGCCCAGTAGCATTCCACTTTCCCTTTGTCCAGGTAATTCAATATGGACCAGGGATTATAAATATCCGTGTGCCCTCCAAATGAAAATCCGTCATACCACTGCCTGACCTCCTCCCTCCTGTCGGACAGACCATATTCCTCCAGCGCCGCACAAACCTCATCCTCCGTAAAGCCAAAACAGTCCGCATATTTGTCGGATGTGGTGGTGATCACTTCGAGGTTATTCAGATCGGAGAAGACCGACTCTTTGCTCACACGCGTGATCCCTGTCATAACCGCCCTTTCCAGATAGGGATTCGTCTTAAATGTGGAATTGAAAAGACTCCTGGTAAAAGAGTCCATCTCTTCCCAATACCCGTTTACACAAGCCTCCTGCATGGGCGTGTCGTATTCATCCAGCGGCGCGAACGTGTGATCAAGGTCACTTCGTCACGGCTATCCCACCACTCCCGGATGAAAGCTGTTTTATCGATATAGAAATCATTATTCAGCCTGATGCTTTCAAAATCCTGACGCCCGATCCCTTTGATTCTTGGCATAATCCATTCCTCCTGCCCGATATGCTGTGCGATTCCAATAGTTGTGCTTCTATTGCTCTTATATCCAGTATATCCGCTTCCATCACCACAGTCAACAACAGTGCCACACGGAACGGTTGCTTTTCACACCTATCCCCCTAATAAACGTATTAAAATGAATACGCAATAATTTTTTGATATATAAATGCATCTCCTTTATTTGCTTTCCCTGAATACTTCTTAATGATGAATAATGCCTTTTGCAAATCGCCTATATGAATACTTTGTCAACCTATTAAACACAATTTTCGGTGTATGCCATTCAAGGGGGGGGAATCACTCATGGTTGACTTTGGAAACATTTTGAAAACACAACGGCTAAAGAAAGATATGACACAGGCACAGCTTGCCCAAAAGCTGGGAGTGACAAAATCCGTCATAAGTGCCTATGAGACGGGACTACGGCTACCATCATATGATATCCTGATTCACATTGCAAAGCTATTTAATGTCAGTACCGATTTTCTATTAGGTGGGGAAAACAAGCAGGATGTAGATTTCTCAGGTCTATCACAAGAAGAGATAGATGCACTCATGAACCTGATTAGAGCCATGAAAAAAATTAGACTGCGGTAATTACTTTATCCTTTGTACGCCATTCCCTACTTCAAGGCAATGATTTTACCCCATATCAAAAATAGAACCCCATCCTATTTGTAGGAATAGTTTGGGGTTTTGTGTGTAAATTTAATTACATCGATCTGTCGACACGTTCATGGCAACGCACACACACGCTCCTGACGAAAGATTCTGTATGGTCAGGCTGCCGCCGTGTTTCCGGCAGAGCAGGTCACAGATGTACAGTCCCATCCCGAAGTGTCCGTTCTCTTCGCCGCCTTTCTGGAAAGGCTTCACGCCCTGCTTCAACAATTCTTCAGGGAAACCGCTTCCGTCGTCAGCCACCTCCAGGCTCAGCATGTTTTTCTCGTACACCAGTCTGACGGTAATCTGACGCATGGCAAACCGGATGGCATTTGACACCAGATTCTCCGCAATCTGGAACAGCATATTCTGATCCAGCAGGATACATTCCCTTTGGGATGCATCCGCTCCTGTAGCACTGAAATCAAGCTGCTTTCCGTTATCCGACACCACAAAGCCCATGGCGCTTTCCATGTCTTTCACCAGTTTGTCCCATTCGACAGGCACCCTGTCAGCCACAATCTCCTCCAGCTTCCCCACCTGGCTCATGATTTCCACATACCGCTCGATCCGGTCTGTATAGCTTTCGATGCGAAGCAAATTTTCCGTGAGGAGATCCAGCATCCCAGTACACTCTCCCACAGCTTCCCTTTGCACCAGATTCGCTTCCCCACAGCACTGCCTTGCCATTTTCACCGATCCCTTCAGCACCGTCAGGGGATTCCGCAGATCATGAGCAAAAGCCGCATTGAGCCGCTTCCGTTCCTCCGTCTGCCGCCACAGTTCACGGTTATTTTTCAGAAGGGACTGCCGCATGGTCTCAAAGGCGGAACAAAGCTGCCCAAGTTCGTCATCAGATCCAGCCTCTATTTCAAAATCAAGATCGTTCTCCATGATGCGGGCAGCACCTTTTGTAAGGATCTCCAGGGATTCTTCCAGCTTCAGCCGGTAAAACAGGGACGCCGTGACCAGCATTGCGATCACAAAAAAGGCAATGGGCAGAAGAATCTGCAGCACAGACAGGATCTCTCCGGCTATTACTGTCCGGGAAGGAGTCGCGGCAATTTCCCTTGGCGCCACATCGAGACTGCCCCCATTCATTCGGATCTCAACTGTATGGGATGATATCTTTGCATTGACCCGCAGGCAGACCCAGAAAGAAAAGACAGACAGCAGGGCAGCTGCCAGAAGATTGATAAAAGCGATGGTAAACAGCGCCCTTTTGCATTTCATTCGCCTTATCCATTCCATTTATAGCCCACCCCCCAGACCGTTTCTATATAATTGTGGAGAGATACCGCGGCAAGCTTACCCCGTATTTTACGGATGTGCTCCATGATCGTGTCGCTGCTGCCATCTCCCTCCAGCCCCCACACAATGTCATAAATACGTTCCCGGTCAAAGACCTGCCCGCCATGAAGGGAAAGAAGTTCCACAATATCGAACTCCTTCCGGGATAATGTAACAGGCATGCCGTTGACAGAAACCTCCCGCTTGGAATAGTCGATAGCCATCTCCCCGAAAAAGCGCAGCACGGTCTGCTCCTGCCTCCGGTTTTCCCGCCGCAGATGGGCTTCCACTCTTGCCCCCAGTTCATCTATGTCAAATGGCTTCACAATATAATCGTCCCCGCCTGCCTGAAATCCCCTGATCTTATCAGCGGTTTCAACCCGCGCCGTCAAAAACAGGATTGGACAGGATATATGATCTCGGATCCTTTCGCAGACAGTCAGTCCGTCCAGATCGGGCATATTGATATCCAGCAGCACAATATCAGGATTCTTCGCCGCCTGCTTTAACGCCGATTCCCCATTATATGCCGTATAAACCTGAAAAGAGCGCATCTCAAAATAGCTTTTCAGCATCTCCACCACGCCCTTTTCATCGTCCACAATCAAAATTTTTTCCTTCATGCCATGCTGCCTCCCTATATCACTGCTTTATAGTTTACAGCATAATTCTCAAAACTTTCCCTGCCACCCAGCGTCTCTATTACCGCAAGCATCCCCTCTGAAAAGCATTTCTCATAATGTCCTCCCTCCACCGACAGGACAAAGGCCTCATATCCTTTTATTTTCAAGGCTTCCTCCTGATCCCTCGTTTCCTCCATTACATATCTGACCGCCTGTTCATACAGTTCATCTTTTCTCTTTCGCCCCACGCTCAGCCGTCTGTAATCTTCGTCATCCCTGGTCTCACATTGACACCCGTGATCCTGACACTCATTTCCTGCAAAGCGGGTATGCTTTTCAATATGCGCCTTTGAGATATGATAAGGAAATACTTCCGGATAATACGTGATCCTGTGAACCTTAGTCTTCTCATGGAAAAAAGCCAGTACGAGGAATGCGCTTATCTTCCTCTCCTCTATTCCGGTACTGTCCGGCTCCAAAACACAGGTCTTGCTTTCCAGCATTGCATTCGAGGCAAAGGCCGCGCTCAATTCCTCTATATCACGCAGATTCTTCATAAAATGTCATCATAGCTGAGCAGGCCGCCCACTTCTCCGAAGCAGAAATGTTCTTCCAGGATAAGCGCTTTTATATTCCGGCAGTCCGTCTCCGGAAATTTCTTTAATACATTTCTCTTGTCACTCTCAGACTTCTTTCCATATTGGGTTCCGCCCAAAAAGACTATCTTGGCTTGCGGGGTAATCCACCAGGAACCGGAACGGCTTCCAGCTGCCTTCATACCCTTCCTTCAGATCACAGAGCAGTCTTTCTACAGTCGTTTCATCCATCTTGCAGAAGAGACTGATCAGGTCATAATCTGTCAGATCCACCCAGATATCGTTATGCATGAGCAATATGCGCGATTTGCGGGATTTCGCAATAAAATAAGTTTCATCCAGGTACTTTAAAAAATCCTTTTCCATTCTGTATCCTTTGTCCTGTCATTTCTTTATTATTCTTCTGTCATTTCTTCATTATTCTTCTGTCATTTCTTCCGTCATATCTCCAGTTGCCTTCTGTCATTCTTCCGTCATATCTCCGGTGGCCTTCTGTCATTCTTCCGTCA
>CANDMD010000104.1 GCA_947385725.1 uncultured Lachnospiraceae bacterium
GAGATCCTGAACTGTGACTGGAGTTCAGACGTGTGCTCTTCCGATCTGAATCGCGACCTTCACGGTAGTGGAACCGATATCGATGCCGAGAGCCGCAGTTTTGTTACTACTTTCCATGTAAATCATCCTTCCTGAATCTATAACCATTAGGAACTGTCAAGAATTAACTTTGCAGATGACGTAGGATAAATCTTTTTATGCAAGGCGGAGGAATGAGGCGTACTGGGGTACGCCGATTGACAACAACGCAGCATAAGAAGATTTAGGCAAGTCAGATGTAAAGATTAATTCTTTGACAGTTCCTTACCATATGACTATTGCCACAGGGTAAAATTCGACATACTCTGACATTATAGTACACCTGGTTTTAAATTGCAACGAGCAATACCTATGAAAATAATGTAAAAATCGTGATTTTTCTATAAACTTGGAAATGGTTGGTTGCCTTATGGAAAGGGTGATGATACAATGTATTCATGTTTATTTTTTTAATGACAGCACGAATCGGGCGAAAGGAACGGATATATTATGGATAAATGGGAAAGAAAATTTGGAAAATACGCGATCAGGAATCTGCCGCTGGTTTTGATTCTCTGTTACGCGGCAGGATATGTGATTCAGCTGATCAACGGGAATTTTTTGATGTTTCTGACACTGGATCCCTACAAGATACTGCATGGTCAGGTCTGGAGGATCTTCACATGGATCATCATACCGCCCAGCAGCTTTGATCTGTTTACCCTGCTCATGCTGTATTTCTATTACAGTATCGGCACATCCCTGGAGAGGACATGGGGCACCTGGCGCTATAATGTGTATCTGCTTTCCGGTATGCTGTTTACGGTGCTGGGCAGCTTTGTATGGCTCGGGGTGCAGTATCTGACGGCGGGAGGAATGAGCGGGGAGCTGGCGGCCTACGTTTCCGGTGTGGGTTCCCTCTATTTCAGCACTTATTATATCAATATGTCCATCTTCCTGGCGTTTGCGGCGACGTTCCCCAATGTGCAGGTGCTGCTGATGTTCGTGATCCCCGTCAAGGTGAAGGTATTGGGAATCATCTATGCGCTGATCCTGGGGTGGGAGTTCATAGCGGTAGGCAGTCTGGCGAACCGGATCGTCATCGGATCCTCACTGCTGAATTTTGTGATCTTTTTCTTTACCACAAGAAACCATGTGCATATGTCGCCGAGACAGGTGAAACGGCGGGCGGAGTTCAGGCACGAGGTCAAAAGGAATCCCAAGATCACGAAGCATAAATGCGCCATCTGCGGCAGGACGGATGAGGATGATCCCTCCCTGGAGTTTCGCTTCTGCTCCAAGTGCAACGGAAATTATGAGTACTGTCAGGAGCATCTCTTTACCCACACCCATGTGAAGTAGAAATGGAATCTGTTCAACAAGTAAGCGCTGCTGGTGAAAGGAAAGCGAGGAATGCATGGATAAGGAAATATGGTTTGCCAAAACCCTGGAACAGGTCAGACAGCAGGCAAGGGCACAGGGCAGCAGTATCAGCGAGGAACAGGTAAGGGAGGCCTTTCGGGAACTGGAGCTGTCTGACACGCAGCTGCAGATGGTCTTTGACTACCTGAAAAAGCAAAAGATAGGAATCGGCGAGCCGGTGGATGCGGACGAGTATCTGACGGCTGCGGAACGCAGCTATCTGCAGAATTACCTGGATGAGATCGCGGCCCTGCCCGTCTACAGCCCGGGAGAGATCGAGGGCTATACCATAGCCGCCATGGCGGGAGAGACGGACGCCCAGGCGAAGCTGGTGGAGGTATATCTGAAGGATGTCACGGATATCGCAAAACTCTACACGGGACAGGGCGTACTGCTGGAGGATCTGATCGGCGAGGGAAACCTTGCCCTGACCTTCGGGGTGGGGATGCTGGGCAGCCTGGAACAGCCCCGGGAGGCTCAGGGAATGCTTGCGAAAATGATCATGGACGCCATGGAGGAACAGATACAGGAGACGGCTGCCAATGAAAAGACGGACCGCAGGGTAGCGGACAGGGTGAACCGGGTGGCGGAAAAGGCAAAGGAGCTTGCGGAGGAGCTGCACCGGAAGGTGACGCCAGAGGAACTTGCCGCGGAGACGGGGCTTTCCGCGAAAAGCATCCGGGACGCCATGCGCATGAGCGGATTTAAGATCGAGGATATAACGCTTTAACAGGCGTCTGATTCTTCACGGCTCCTTATCGGAAACCGCGCCGCCAGGCGCAGGCACTCACGAGTATGCGAAGCAAATCCCGCAGGAATGCGAAGCGCTCTTTGAAATGGAAATTTGCGCCGCCGGGGCGGCACAGGGGTGAAGTATGCAGAGGAAAACATATGAGGACTACAAATACAGTATGCAGGATACCGGAAGGCTCTATGTGGGAAGCAAATATACCATGGGAGAGCTTCTGGAGGCCGAGGATATCCTGTTTAAATTCCGTATGATCGTGGAACGCTATATTTTGCCGGAATCGGATCCGGAGGACACCCTGGAAACCCATCTGTACTATCTGGAAAAGGGTAAATTCCTGGTCCAGACCTACAGGCACATGAAGGCCCGGGTCAAGGTGAACATCATAGAAGAGAAAAGGAGCCTCTTTGGAAAGCGGAAAAAGGAGTATGTCACCAGAAACCTGACCATTGATGAGCTGGTGCAGATGCCGCCCGATGAGAAGGAAAGAAAGGGACTGGTGATCCAGGAACTTTCCGTCAGCAAGCTGGCGCTGATGGGGCTGTAGACGGCGCAGCCGTTGAGGAGAAGATTTACAGGTCACAGAAAGGTAAGGCTGCAATATGAGAGTAGAAGATTTATCAGCATACGAGGTAATGGAGAAGAGGGAGATCGGCGACATCAAAAGCACCGGTTATCTGGTGCGCCATAAGAAGACGGGAGCGAGGATAGTGCTTCTGGAAAATGAGGACGAGAATAAGGTATTCTATATCGGATTCCGCACGCCGCCAAAGGATTCCACCGGTGTGGCCCACATCCTGGAGCATTCCGTGCTCTGCGGCTCCAGGGAATTTCCGGTGAAGGATCCCTTTGTGGAGCTGGTGAAGGGTTCCCTGAACACTTTTTTGAACGCCATGACTTATTCCGATAAGACTGTCTATCCGGTGGCCAGCTGCCATGACAAGGATTTCCAGAACCTGATGCACGTTTACCTGGACGCCGTGTTTTATCCCAATATCTATAAAAATGAATCCATCTTCCGCCAGGAGGGCTGGCACTATGAGATGGATGAGGAGGGTCAGCTCTCCATCAATGGCGTGGTGTATAATGAGATGAAAGGAGCGTTTTCTTCCCCTGATGATGTGCTGGAGAGGGAGATTCTCAGCGCGCTCTATCCCCATACGACCTACGCCTGTGAATCGGGAGGAGACCCCGATGTGATCCCGGAGCTCACCTATGAGCAGTTCCTGGATTTTCACAGAAGATATTATCATCCCTCCAACAGCTATATCTATCTCTATGGAAATATGGATATGGCGGAGAAGCTTACCTTTATCGATGAGCATTATCTGTCCGCCTTCGATCCGCTGGAGATCGACTCTGCCGTCGGGGAGGAGCCGGCGTTCACGGAGCCGGGCAGAAGGGTGATGGAATACCCCATCAGCGAGGGCGAGGACGAGGAAGAGAACACGTTCCTTTCCTGGAATCTGTCTGTGGGCAGCAGTGTGGACAGGGAATTGTATGTGGCGTTCCAGATTCTGGATTATGCGCTCTGCTCTGCCCCCGGGGCGCCGTTGAAGCAGGCGCTGGTGGAGGCCGGTGTGGGCAAGGATGTGTACAGCATATATGAGAACGGCATTAAGCAGCCTTATTTCAGTGTGATTGCCAAGGATACTTCCACGGAAAAGGAACAGCGGTTTCTGGATATCATCAGGCAGGTGCTTTCCGGCCTGGTGGAGAAAGGCTTTGACGAAAAAGCGCTGCTGGCGGGAATTAACTATTATGAATTCAAATACAGGGAGGCGGATTTCGGCTCCTATCCAAAGGGTCTGATGTACGGTCTCCAGATCCTTGACAGCTGGCTTTACGATGACAGCAAGCCCTTCCTCCATATCGAGGCAAACGATACCTTTGCCTTTTTGAAGACACAGGTAGGCACCGGCTACTTTGAGAAACTGGTGAAGGAGTATCTGCTGGACAATCCCCATGGCGCGACGGTCATTTTGAAGCCCGAGGCGGGGCTTGGCGTGCGGCAGGAGGAGGCGCTGAGAGCAGCGCTTGCGTCGAAAAAGGCTTCCATGGACGACGGGGAAATTGCCCGGGTGAGGGAGACCCTTGAGGTTATGAACGTCTTCCAGGAGAGGGAGGATGCCCCGGAGGACCTGGCGAAGATCCCCCTGCTCACCCGTCAGGACATGAAGAGGGAGGCGGACAGACTGATCAATGAAGAGCGGGAGATCGCAGGAACCCCTCTGCTGTACCACAATATTGATACCAACGGCATCGGCTATCTGAGGCTGCTTTTCAGATGCCGGGAAATCCCGGAGGAATATTTTCCCTATATCGGGATCTTAAAAGGCTGTCTGGGGCTTCTGAATACGGAGCATTTCACCTATGGGGATCTGTTTAATGAGATGAATCTGGTGACAGGGGGCATGGCGGCGGTGAACAATGCCTACTCCCGGGTGGAGGATCCCGACCGGTATACCCTGACCCTGGAGGTAAAGACTAAGGTACTATATGAAAATCTGGATAAGGCAGTCGAGCTGATCGGGGAGATCCTTATGACCAGCGACTTTACGGACGCAAAGAGGCTGAAGGAGATCCTGGCGGAGGGGAAATCCAGAATGCAGGCCCAGATGATCTCCAGCGGACACATTGTGGCGGCAGGGAGAGCCATGTCCTACGGCAGCGTGTCCGGCACGGTCAGCGAGATCATATCCGGCGTTCCCTTCTACCGCCTGACAGCCGGTCTGGAGCAGGATTTTGAGGCGCAGAAGGGGCAGCTGGTGGAGAGGCTGCAGACGCTGGCGAAGATGATCTTCCGCCCGGAAACCCTGATGGTGGATTTTGTGGGGGATGAGCAGGTCATCGGAAAGCTGGAGGAGCCAATCGCGGCGTTGAAGGAAAGACTGTATACCTGTCCGGTGAAAAGGGAAGCGTATGTTCCCGCGGTCACGAAACAGAACGAGGGGCTCATGACCTCCGGCCAGGTACAGTATGTGTGCCGCGCAGGCAATTTCCGCAGGAAGGGACTGCCCTATCAGGGAGCGCTGCGTGTGCTGAAGGTGATAGAGGGGTATGAGTATCTGTGGATGAATGTCCGCGTGAAGGGCGGGGCTTACGGCTGTATGTGCGCCTTTGGAAAGTCCGGGGAGGCATATTTTGTGTCCTACAGGGATCCCAACCTGGGAAAGACGATTGATATTTATGAGAAGGCGGCGGATGCCATTGCGGGCTTTGAGGCGGACGAGCGCACCATGACCCAGTATATCATCGGAGCCGTCAGCGAGCTGGATATGCCGAAGAATCCTGCCGCAAAGGGTCTGCAGTCCCTGAGCGCCTACATGACGGGTATTACGCCGGAAATGCTGCAGAAGGAGCGGGATGAGATTCTCTCCGCGACGCCGGAAACCATCCGTTCCCTGGCGGATTATATCAGGGCGTTCCTGGAGGAGGACAATCTCTGCGTGGTGGGCAATGCCCAGAAGATCAAGGCGGAAGAAAAAAAATTCTTGAAAATAGAGAACCTTTTCTGACCGGTTCCGTCTTATATGGTGAAAGCGCTTGTGGGAATGCCGGAAAGGTCAAATCCCCAGTCAGTTTGCTGTGGGGCGTTGAAAGCAAAAAGCGCGCCAAGGGAGGACGGAATTATGAAAAGGGAATTGGTAAAAAGGAAGTGTTTCAAAAGGAAAGCTGTGAATGGGGAAAGGAGGAAAGGCCACAGAGGGTATTCTGCGGCAGTGGCAGCAGTCGCGGCGGCGGTCCTGCTTTCCGGCTGTGGAGGCGTCGATCAGTCCGCGGCTGAGATGGCGGTGCCCGCAGCCAGCACAAGTGCTTATGAGTCTGGAAATGGTGCGGCGGGCGGTGTCTCCTACGACAGCGCCGTCTATGACATGGAATATGCGGAGGCAGAAAGCAGCACCTATGATCCCAAAACGGCAGAGACACCTGCCGAGGCGGAAGAGGGAAGCCATGGGACGGATCCGGGTCAGTCCCAGGGCAGGAAGCTGATCAAGACCGTGGAACTGGAGATGGAGACGAAAGAGTTCGAGCATATGATGTCTGAACTGGAAACCCAGGTACAGGAGTTGGGCGGATACATAGAAAACCTGGAGACATACAACGGCAGCAGCTATTCCAGTCATCGCAGTTCCCGCTGGGCGAACCTGACCATCCGTATCCCTGGATCGGCATTAAACGGCTTTTTGCAGAATATGTCCGAGATCGGAAATGTGGTCCGGCGTTCTGACAGCGTGGAGGACGTGACCTTAACCTACGTGGACATGGAGAGCCGCAGGGATACCCTGAAGGCAGAGCAGGCAAGGCTTCTGGAGTTGCTGGAGCAGGCTGAGACAGTGGAGGATATGATCGCGCTGGAGGAGCGGCTTTCTGACGTGCGCTATTATCTGGAAAGCATGGAATCCAAACTCCGTACCATAGACAACCAGGTGGATTACAGCACGGTACGGCTGAATCTCTCCGAGGTGAAGGAACTGACGCCTGTGGAGGAGAAGACGGATCTGCAGCGGATCACGGAAGGCTTTGCGGACAGCCTGAAAGACATTGGAAATGGGATCAAGGAGAGCGCGATCTGGTTTGTGATCCACATTCCCTACCTGGTGATCTGGGCGGCGGTGATCGCGGCGGTGGTTCTGATCCTGAGAAAACACGGGAAAAAGCGCAGGGAGAAGAGGGATGCACTGAAATCAGAACAGACGCAAACAGAAGCACCAAAATCAGAACAGGCGGAAAAGGATGCAATGAAAAAGGAGTCCTGAGACTGTCAGCAATTGGCCTGGACAATTTGTCTATATTTCCGGTGGCCGCAGTAAAAGCCCGTTAATGCCACACAGGGCAGATACGGAAGGGAGGTTTATTATATGGGAAAAAGGAGATGGGGTATTCTTTCCTGTGGCCTGCTGGCCTTGCTGCTGTGCGCCTGCGGCCTGCTGGTTTTCCTGTATCATGCCCGTGGCGCCGGTCTGCCCGAGGATGGTTACTGGTCGGAGGGAAGATACCTGAGGCTGGAGAATGGGGGGGATCTGATTATTTACGAGGGTTCATTGGCCGGCGCCACTTCCATGGGGAAAGCCAGTGAAGCGGTTTCCTTTGACGGGCTGGAGAATGGGGATCTGATCCGGATCTATATCAACTGGGTCGGGCTGACCTATCCGGCGCAGACGACTGTCTATGCGGTGGAAAAGCTGGAAGATGGGAATGTCTGGGATCTTCCTGCGGAGGAACTGGATCTGCTGCGGGAGATGGGGCATGATCCGGGGCTGTCCGAGGAGGAAAGCTGGACAACCGGAAGGTATCTGAGGGGAAAAAGTGCCGATCTGATCGTCAACGGGGATTGGGATGTCATATCCATGGGCGTGGCGGAGGATACGGTTTCCTTTGAAGGACTGGAAGACGGAGACCTGATCCGGGTTTTTATTAAGGAGGTCCTGGAAACATGGCCGGGTCAGGCTTCTGTCTATGCGGTAGAGAAGCTGGAGGACGGGGGGCTGCAGGATATTTCTGCGGAACTGCTGGGGGAACTGGAAGAGATGGGCTGGCTGGAGACCGGATCGGACGGATCAATCCCCTGACAGGTCATCTGCTATGCGGAATCAGAACGTAATGAAAAGGAACAGTATTAAGGTCTTATTTGCACAAGTTCTATTCCTTCCCCTTTTCCAAGATTACGTGAATACAGCTTCTGCCCTGAATTGTTCCAATGTTCATGCACGCCGAGATTGGTAACGGAATGGCCGTTTCCGTCCGTATAAATCGTTCCGGACGGTGCATTTCCGACAAGCCCCGCTTCATGCAGATAGTTTTCATTCGTAACATCTGCTGCGGAACGGTTGTTCCCGGTCACAGTGGGTTCATTATTCAAAAAATCTGCACCCACGGAATCGATTGCCACCGGATCCTGTGACACAAAGATGCTTGAAGTGTAGCCGCCGTTAAAGGGCGCCTGATACCACCTGGAATTTTCCTCGGTAATGGAAGCCCCCTCGCTGGGCGCGCAGATGAAAGCATCCAGCATATACAAAACAGTTTTACCGCCAAGATCGGCATTTGCCATCAGATCTACCAGCGGACTATAAATTCCCATTTCCGATTTTGTCAGCCATTGGTGCAGGTTGGCTCCTTCCGGCGGGCGCATGGTGTTCCCGTTGATAAAAGAGCCAAAATGGTTTTTACCGCACAGGGTAATTCCGTAGCTGTGTCCCTTCAGATTGGCAAGGTTGATGAGATAGGTTGCTTCAGTCACACAGGTTGGCAGATAGTTTACTTTTCCGCTGAACTGATGTGACCAGTTGATCGGTGTGCTTTCGTCTGCCACACCGTCGTTGCGTCCGACAAATTGAACGCCGCTTAATTCTCCGGCAGTACACATTTCCACCATATAATCGGGAAAAAGGCGGGACACGTCGTAAACTGTGATTTCGGACGGATTCACGCCGCCCTCTTCGACGAGGGATACGAGCAGTACCTTCAAAAGTACCGGATTGGTATAACTCATCTGTGTCTCGCCGGAAGTATCATCGCCATATACCCCTGAACCGTTGATATTTGCCTTGATTGCGATTCTTTCGCCCTGCAGATAGCCGCCGTCCCTACTGCGGGCATTGTTGTTTGCCAGAAATAATGCATTCCATCCGTCTTTTGCCGTGTCTTTGCCGCCAAGGGAAGCAATGCTGCCGTTTACCATTTCCAAAATAACCGCTTCGTTAAAATGTTCGGCTTCCCACCAGTAACCGCTGCCGTCCCATGCTACCGAATCGGGGTTATAGGACCATACCACACGCCCCGGCATTGCGCCAATCCCTGTGCCGTAGGCTTCGTGCTGGGGGTAATTCCCATCATAAGGGAACGACTGTATTTGAAGCGCTTCCGGGGAATTTGTTGCCGGCAGGCTGGAAGATTGTATTGCGTCTGATTCTGCTTTTATGTTTGTTTCTGTTGATTGCATGTCTTTCATACCACAGCCGGTCATCACAGATAGAAAGAGAGTGGTAAGCAAAATAAGCGCTTCTGTTTTTGCGACAGCCTTTCGGTTCATGATGACCATCCTTTCTACTACTACTGATTATTGTTTACATTTATTATATGGATAATTCGGGATATGTCAAATGATTTTATCTGTGTGGATTGCAACCGCACAGGTGGAAATGATTTTAGTACACGGAAATACTGTTTGACTGCCGACTGATTGCCGTTCTGCATTTCTCCTCTGATAATTATCTTTAACCGTTCTTAACTGGCGGTTAAAAAATATTTCCCCGCAGTTGAAGCAGGCTCCATTGTGGTGTTTGTTCATTTTGTATATACTGTTGATATCAGCTGATATGATACGCAGCGCTTGCGGCATATGCTCCATAGGTGCAAATGTCCAGGACAAATCAAACAGTAGATGGGTAATTCCTTACTGGCTGTAAGGGATATTAACCATAAACATATTGTAGTAGGAGGAAATAAGATTATGGATATGAAAATAGGCGGAAAGATCATAGAATTGCGGAAGGAAAAGAAAATGACGCAGGAGCAGCTTGCAGACCTGCTGGGGGTGTCTGCCCCGGCAGTGAGCAAATGGGAGACGGACAGTTCCTACCCGGACATTACCATGCTCTGCCCATTGGCAAGGGCGTTGGGGACAAATGTGGACACTTTGCTGGCCTACGAGGAAACATTGTCGGAGGAAAAGCACGGACAGTATATGACGGAGATCATAGATACCATCCGGGAAGGAAAAGCAGAGGAAGCGGAAGAGAGACTGGAGCAGCTCCTGCACAGTTACCCTTCTGCCACTTCTCTGAAGTACAGCGCCATAGCGGCGTTTTCCATGCTTGAGATGAACTGTGCCGCAGACGGCGGAGAGCGGGAGACGTCGAATAAGGGGGAGGCAGGGAATAAGGAGGAGACAGAGAATAAGGGGGAAGCAGAGAAGAAGGAGGCAGAGAAAAAGAAGGCGAGATGGAAAGCGAGAAAGAAGGAACTGGCGGGCGCCATCTATGCCAGCGGGGATCCCGCCTTCCATATGCCGGCGGTCTCCATGCTGGTTTCCCTGGAACTTGCCGACGGCAACCTGGACAGGGCGGAGCTGCTGTTGCAGGAGACGATCACGAGCACGGCGGATTTTACCATGTTATGGGCGCAGCTTTACCAGAAAAAGGGAGAAAAGGATAAGGCCGTCCGCACGGTGCAGAGTAATCTGTATCAGCTGGTCAGCAATGTACGGGTCTGTCTTATGACTCTGCTGGAAGAGGACATGGGCTTTGACAGGGAGAGGAAGCTGGCAGTCTGCGACGTCCTGTGCGGGGTGGAGGACTTGTTTGCGGTAGGCGGCGGCACAGGGGCGGGCGCCATCGCGGAAGTCTACCTGCGGCTGGGCATGAAAGAGGAAGCGCTGGAATACCTGGAAAGATTTGTGGATCGGATCACGGAAGGACCGATGCCGCCTAACCAGGCGCTTTTCAGTCCCACCTTTTCCCCGGAGGCAATGAAGTCAGGGCTTACCAGGGAACTCAGGCAGGTGGCCATAAACGGGCTGGAGCAGGACACCTGCTATGAGGAACTGCGCGGGGAGAAGCGGTTTCAGGCACTTCTCAGGAAACTGAAGGCCGGCCAGGAGACTGACATTTCATAATAGATATGCTTAAGAACTGTCAAAGAATTAATCTTTACATCTGACTTGCCTAAAGCTTTTTATGCCGCGTTGTTGTCAATCGGCGTACCCCAGTACGCCTCATTCCTCCGCCTTGCATAAAAAGATTTATCCTACGTCATCTGCAAAGTTAATTCTTGACAGTTCCTTAGGGACGAAGCCCAAATATAGCTTGACAAATCAGGACTACAGATGTAGGATAAAAACAGAAACTACATCTGTAGTCTTTTTGGCTGAATCGAGGGAAAACAGAATGGAATATAAGATCACAGAAAGCGAATGGCAGCTGATGGAATTAGTGTGGCAGGGCATTGGAACCCAGCCCCGGATGATGGAGCAGCTGGGAAAAAAATGGAACAAAAATACAGTACATACTTTCCTGACAAGGCTTTGTGCAAAGGGATACCTGGAAGTGGATAAGGAAGCTTCGCCTCACAGGTACCGGGCGCTTGTGTGCAGGGAAGAATGTGAACGTCAGGAGCGGCAGAATTTTTTACAGAGAGTGTACAGGGGCAGCGTGGGGAGCATGGTGGCGTCTTTTGTGAAAGATAACCAGCTTTCGGAGAAAGAGATCGGGGAATTGCGGAAGCTGCTGGACAATGTAGAAAAACATTCCTGACGAAGAGATGCTTTTTCCCACTTCCTCAGTGATATTCTAAGGCGTCACTCTGATTCGGATTTTCGCAATTGCCTGAGAGGTATTTTGCAGAAAGGAATAGGATGGGGAGACTCTGTCTGCTATTTGCCGCGAAGGCAGATGAGGGCACACGGCAATATGTGGAGGAGATTGCGACAAAATATGGGCTGAAGGGCTGTCATGACATCCGGATCAGTAGAAGCAGCCCCCCTTATATCTGTGGGCTGATACATCCGGTCCTGGTGCTCCCGGAGGATAATGCACGGCCGGAGGGGCATGCGCAGTCGGAAGGAAATACGCGGCCAGAAGAGCCGGTCATCGTCCACGAACTGCTGCACAGGAAATGGAAGGACGTGGCGGTGAATGTCTTGCTGCACATGATCAGGGTGGTAAACTGGTTTAATCCCGTTATATGGTTCCTGACAGGAGTGGTACAAAATGACGGTGAGACGCTGTGTGACCAGAGAGTACTGGAATGTTACAGTGAGGAAATGGAGAAGGATTACGGGGAAATGCTGCTTGCCATGACCAGGGGGAGGAGACGGAATCCTGTGAAGGCGGGCACCTCCAATATGGCTGGCTCCTATCGGAATATGAGGACAAGGATCCGCCGCATTTCTGATTTCCACAGGGTTCCGACGGGAATCGGATTTGTGGTATCCTGTATCACACTGATACTGGCGGCAGCAGGGGTCAGCGCATCAACGGAAGCACAAGGGTATGCAATCCATGCAATAGAAACGGAGGGGGAGCTACAGAAGGAATTGCTGAAAGCACAGCTGTACCATGCCCGAACGCCGGAGGAGGCGGTCTGGTTTTTCCTGCGCGCCGCCGCGCTGGCATTTCCCATTTCTATCGAGAGCATATTCAGCCTGATCCCCAGCAGTGAAACCATCAGCCCGGAAATCATGCAGACATCCGAGCCTATGGTAAATACCGGGATCCCGGCGCTGAACCAGGCGGTGAATCCTGTCATAAGCGCCTCTTTTGCTCCTTCACCGACAGACAGCGCCAATCCGCTGCAGATCTGGATCCCTGTATGCTCCATTCTCTGGATCGGGGGAATGGTGTGCCTGCTTTCCTATGCTGTCATCAGCTATTGGAGACTGCGCGGGCGGGTGGCGGAGGCAGTTCCCGTGGGGGAGAATATCTATCAGTGTGAGCGGGTGGATTCTCCTTTTGTGTTGGGCATCATTCGTCCCCGGATCTATCTGCCTTTTGGTCTCTGCGGGCAGACGGGACAGGTCGGTGCAGAAGCCCTTTGGCCGCTGTCTGCCATGATTGCCCATGAGCAGGCGCATATCCGGCGCAGGGATCACTGGTG
>CANDMD010000105.1 GCA_947385725.1 uncultured Lachnospiraceae bacterium
CAACAACACCCACCAGAACACTCTTTCCCTACACGACGCTCTTCCGATCTAGTATAGTTCGTTCAATTTTTCGTTTGCAGACCCCCACCAATTTTCAACGTATTCAATATATCGACCACTTCCTGCACTGATTACTGGAAATATACCCAATTCTATCCTGAACCATTCCGTTAACAATCCGCATTGGCGTAAAATACTTTTAATATTCATATCTCTTAAAACTGCTGTTAAAGCTCGCTTTTTGATCCCATGCCAAACAACTCCACTAAAATTATCAGAATGCCCGCCCTCTTCACAATACCTGAGCAAGGATTCTTCATATTCAACAGGAGTATATACGACTTTCAATATATCGATCGGCGGGAAATCTATTCTTGTATCCCACTGTTTCCATACCGCAAATGACGCTCTTTCTTCTTCCTTTATACCTTGTATTGCAAGCACCATCATATGATCCGTTTCAATATATTTCCCCAGTTCCTCCCCTTCTATATCTCTCAGGCACATTTTTCCTGTATTACAATCATATATGCCAAATGCTTTTTCCTTTGTATTCCATCCACCGTTGCATAGCTCCGAAAATTTCCTACTTACCTTTATACTGTCAAATCGAAATGTCCAGGAAACCGATATATCATATAAATAGGAATCCAGCCGAATCCCCTCCGGATTCAGTTCCTCAAATTCTTTCAAATTCAGCATTTCTTCCTTTTTTGTATCGCTGATCGTGATTAGCCGAATCAGAATTCCCTGATTTAAAAACGTATTTTTCAAATATACCTTTATGTCTTTTTGGCCAAATACATCCAAAACACTTTCCAGTTCCAGTATAATTGCAGTACCGGAGTTCCCAAGCAGCCCGATCCGGTCCTTTTTACATACATATTCGCTGTCCCTTTCCAACTCTATTGTAAAGCCTTCTGTATCTTCATAATGTTTCGTCTCCTATATTTAAAAAATAATTTGTCAGGATATTCTCTTTCATTCCGATGCCATTATCCATGACAATCATTTTTCTGTATTTCCAATTCCTGATATAATTTCGTGTTTTCCAGCATGTTTTCCTCCAACGGTTTTTCAGAGATTATCCATTTTCACATATTAAACCTGAATCAGTGCAAAATCTATTTCTTTGCTTTATTTTAGCATTTCTCATCTCTTTTGTATACTCGAATGATTGTTATGTAGTCAGAAATATTTCACCTTTTCATCATCTGCATTCTTCTTCACCCCATCCACCGTGCCAGCACCACGCTGGCCGCCGTCCCTGCCAGGGTGGCCAGCAGCGCCCCCGTCAGGGTGTGGCGGGTCTTCGTCACCTTGGCCGCCAAGAAGTAGACGCTCATGGTGTAGAAGACCGTCTCCGTGCAGCTCATCAAAATTGACGTCACCAGTCCCGCATAGGAATCCGGCCCTGCCGTCTTAAAAATATCCAGCACGAGACCCGTGGCCGCAGAGGAGGAAAACAATTTCACGATCAGCAGGGGAACCAGCTGTGCGGGAAGTCCCGCCGCCTCCGTGACAGGCCCCAGGACACGCCCCAGCATGTCAAAAAAACCGGACGCCCGCAGCATCCCTACCGCCACCAGCAGTCCGATCAGAGTGGGAACGATGTCCACAACGATCTTCAACCCGTCCTTTGCCCCTTTGAGAAAGGATTCATATACCTTGACACCGGATACCGCACCGTATCCCACAATAAAGAAGATGAGTATAGGAATGATAATATCCGATACATGCGTCAACGCTTTCACACCGCACCTCTGGTTACTTCATTTCTATACTTTATGATCATTTTTTCCTAAAGATGACTGATAACCCGGAACCGCCCCTCATTCCATATTGACCATACAGCCCCGACGGCCATTTTTCTTCACCGCGTAAAGCATTTCATCGGCGCGTTTATAGACCTCCTGGAAGGAATCCCCCTGACGGCTGAAAGCGCCGCCCACGCTTAGGGAAACTGCGGGCAGATCATCCTGCGGCCGGGAAAGCACCTGGTTGATCTCATCGATCCTCTGCTCGATGAAGCCCCCATACTCCCTGTCCAGATTCGTAAGCCATACGGCAAACTCGTCCCCGCCAAATCTGGCAATAATGTCCCTGTCCTTGAAATGGTCCACCAGAACCTCCGCCACACGCTTTAAGACGGCATCTCCCACCGCATGGCCGTAATTGTCGTTGATCTCCTTGAAAATATCTACATCCACCAGCAGAAATGCCCCCGCATCCCTGCCCTTCAGTTCTATTTTATTTTTCAGCAGCATCTCAAACGTTCCACGGTTTACCAGTTCCGTCAGGGCATCATGCTCCGCTTTCTCCCGCAGCCTTTGCTCCTCCTCCGTCCGGGTCTTGTCCATGGCATTGTAGGTGCGGGCCAGATATCGCAGCTCATAGACACCCTTTTCCTCCAGAAGCGCGTTCTCCATAATGGCTTTCACATGCCTCTGCAGCGTCACTGCAATCTGCCGGTAGGTCAATACCCCCAGGAGGACGATCACCACGATCACAGCTATGATCCCCAGGCGCTGCATCCAGATCAGACGCTCCAGACGCTGCGCCGTCTCCTGTACCTTAAGGCTCTCCCTCGCCAGTACCGCCTCGGAAAAATCGGATATATTGGCGTCAATACTGTCCTTTAAGCTCTGATAATCCAGTCCGAACACAAGCACCAGCGCCTGCCTCAGCATTCCGTCCGCCCCCATGGCAAGCTCCGCCTCCGGGAGAGAATAACCCTGAATCTCCTGCGGCAGATCAGCCAAATCCGCTTCCTGCGCCGTGACAACCAGCTTCGCCGCATGGTACTCCATATCCATCAGCAGGTCGGATCCGTTTTTCGCCCGGGCAAAGATTTCCGCCTCTTCCCCGGTGGCATGCAGATTCTCCTGCGCCTGTTCCCTTCTTCCGGAGGACGCTTCCGCAAAATATGCGTCCAGATATTTCCTGTCACCGGACAGGGCATACTGCCGCACATAAGCAGTCAGCGCGTCCGACGCCTCCTGCAGCTGCCTGGCATTTTCCTCACAGTTCCGGTAATCCGCCTCCGCCCGCATAAAATCATCATAACAGCTGCTCAGGCAGCCGCCCGTATACAGAATAAAGCCGCCCACCAGCAGCACGATCCCCACTATGAAAAAGCACAGGGAACTGACCCGTATTCCACCGTCTTTTGAAATCCGCATAGATATCTTCCCCTTCCGAATTGGTTGCCCCCCAACAGCAGCCCGCCGCCTCTCATATTCTCCCACCAGGCTGTCACAGGGCTTTCTCTTTTTCCTGATCCCATATTTATAAATCTGCAGCCACAACGCATGCTCTTCCACCCACCCTGCCGTACCCGGTTTTCACCTGCCCTGCGCAGATTTCCTATGCGCCGTCTTTTACAAGTATACTCTAAAATGAAGCCTCTCTCAACACCCTTATATCTATTTGTCTGAAGAATTTTCCACCTGTGCGGTTGCTTTACAAAGGCCTGCCTGCATGGCATTTATGGCAATGCAGGCGGGGCGTTGGATTGGCAGGCCACTCTACAAATGCCATCAGGGACACTTCTTTATGTGAAGTGCCCCTGAGAGAAAAGGCTATTGATCTTGTATCTACATATTAAATTTCATACCACTGGATACCGTTTGGCTCCAATTCCAGCCCAAAGCTGCTTCCATCGCCCCGATACACCACCGTGGACTGCGGCACATATGTGTGATTGACCGCGCAGCACCTGCCGTCTACTTCATTAAATAAAGCAGCGAACCCTCACACTTTCCGCCTCATATCCTTCCCCTTACAATACACCACCGCCACCAGCGTACTGATCAACGTCGCCGCAATGGCCGGCGCAATGATCACCGCCGGATTCACACTCCCATACTGGCTGCGGTAAGCGATCATATTCACAGGTATCAGCTGTAAAGAAGAAATATTCAAAATCAAAAACGTACACATCTCGTTGCTGGCAATACGGCCGGTTTTTCCATTTGTCGCTGCGGGCAGCTCCCCTCCGCTCTTACCTGCCTTGTTCTGTTTTTTCCTTCCGTCCGCAAAAATACCTTCCTCTTCCGGAGCATACCCAGGAGTCCCCCGCTCCTCCTCCAGCTTCGCCAGCTCCTCCATCGCCTTCAATCCCGCCGGCGTGCAGGCCCAGCCAAGCCCCAGCACATTGGCAATTATATTGGTTGCTATGTACTCCCGTGCAGGATGTCCCTGTGGGATCCTTGGGAACATAAATTTTAAAAACGGAGAAATACCCTTTGTCAGTTTCCGGATCAGGCCCGCTTTCTGGGCAATCTCCATCAGTCCCATCCAAAGCGCCACCACCCCGGCCATTGTAATACACAGGGAAATCGCTTCCCCCGCGCTGTCCAGCGCCGCATTTGTGACCGCGCTCATATTTCCGCTGCAGGCTGCGTAGACCACTGCCAGCAGGATCATTCCCGCCCAAATCATATTCAGCATAATCTCACCGTATCACACACTTCCATTGTGCCCTGTTTTCTACCATCATATGAAAAAAAGCCGCCGAATATACTTCCGAAAGCCTTGCGCAAACCGCAGGCGCCGCCGGATATTCCCAGGCGGCGCCTGCGCTGTTATATTCCCGCGAGCAATGAGCCAAGCAGCCGTGCCTGCACGGACAGTTGGCGAATGCCGCGAGGGGCAAAGCCCCCGTCAGCTTGCTGCGGGATCTTTGATTTCCGCGTCTGCTCTTTACAGCGTTCCTTGTGTGAAAAGGCTCCTCACATGCGCTACTTCTTCCTCAGTAGCCTTGCTTGCGGGCACATAATACGACTTTTCCCTCGCGATCTGGTACAGTTCCTCCTGTGACTGTTCACAGGCATTGCGGAACTGCTTCAGGGTAGTCTTTAACTCCTTGTTTTCGGACTGTGCGATCATGCCCGCATAGCGGGTCAGTTCTCCATTGATACCGGCCAGGGTATCCGCAACCATAACTTTCTCCTGCATATCTGCCTCCTAATTTAAAAACTTCATCAGCTGCTGCTTGTTGTCCATGGCAGACTTCGCACCCTTCTCAAAAAACTGTTTGATCTTAGGGTCTGTCGCCTGCTGCGCATATGCCTGCATCTTGCAATGTGTGGTGTCATAACCGCCGATCAGATGACGCAGGTTCTGCAGATCCAATTCTGAAATATTTGCCATATCCGTGTAACCTCCTTTACTGTTTTACAAGGTTATTGTTGACCTCCGGCATAAAAATATTCTTTTTTTATTAATTTTCCCTGTGAAAATTGTTTTATCTGATAAATAGTGTTATAATTCCTCAAAATTGCAGAAAGGGGATTTTTATATGGGAAAAGATGTTATATCTGCATAGCACTGGCTATAGCAATCAAAAGAATCAGGTGAAGATGAAACGCCTGCCGGATCATCTTCAAAATGGATTACACTGTATCACAAAGGAAAGACGAAAATAACCTGTAGGGAGGTTTTACTTATGCGGATTGAAACGCAGCGGTTGTTGATTCGGGATATAAGAACAGAAGATAAAATACCATTTGCTGAAATGGCAGCTGACGGAAGCCTGCTTATCTCATACATAGAACTCCAATAGCTTTTCATTGATTTCATCTATGACTTCTCCGCGCTCTTTTAAATCAGAATAAAATGCAATCTCTCCGATCTCATCCACGTCAGATCGGTTTTTTTCCATCACGGCAAGCAGCTTCCGCGGAAGCGTAACGCCATAAAGTCCGCCATATTCCTCATGCCACTCTTTTACCCAATACCCCGGAGGCATTTTATAATGCACCACTCCAAGGTACTCGAAATTGATACCACTGATCCCCAGTTCTTCTTCACATTCCCTCTTAATGCATTCCCTGAGACTCTCGCCGTCTTCGATGAGACCTCCAAATGTCTCCCAGTCACTTCTCCACTTATGCCATCCCAGCAGATAATCACCCTCCATTTTTACGATGACAAGAGCATGATTGACGGCCGGATAGAGTTTCATCACTTCCGCTTCATCAATCTTTATTTTTTCAAGAATCTCTGCCCCATTCTTTGCCCTGAAAATCACTGAATAATCCTTCCTATTTATGACATCATCACATAAAGGAAACCATGATGAAGCGTTTCCCTCGTCCAGCCAGGGAGCCAAACTGCGGTAATACAAAATAAGCCTTTACTTCTTGCAATTTGAAATAAAAAGCATCCGTACAGCACCCAAGCATTATTACCTTCTTATAATAGCATTCAATTGCCGTCAGGACAATATGCATGACAAAAAAATATATTGCCTATATCAACCGGAAGATGTATTATATATCCTGTGCCCAATCGGTATTTAGCAATATGCACATATAAGGATTTACACCGGTGAGAAATTTTTCACACAATGTTTCTAAGGAGCGAACTATTATGAGAGAACAGCCGAATTACCCTTTTGACATGACAGGTTACACCTGTTTCTCCATCATTAACTGTCCTGCGGAACAGGCAATTCAGCTTTTGAAAGAATATCCTGACATCTGTGCCGCAGAAGATAGAGTTCCTTTTTCCTTTCAAATCGTCTCCCTGCCAGAGGAGACAAAGTGGACGCTTCTGCGCTGGCCCCAGCCGGGGAGATTTTATGACTTGATGAATCTGACCATGTGGCTGATGGGTTACCGTGCCGGCTTAGGCGGGGAAAACCCCATTTTCGTCGCTCTCCCGCCCGCTGAACGGGCTGTGGAGGGTCCGTTTCTGGCCCGCCCCGACTACGATAACCAGTTCGGCGATTCCATGCTGGGCTTCTGGCAAAACTGGAGCTTTGATTATACCATACCAGGGGAAACACTGCGCTGGATCGGTGAAGGCGTGTTCCCCCAAGAGTATTTTTTCAACGGCCGCGGCTATTCCACCACCGGTTTTCAGCTGGAATGGCTGAAACATCCGGAAGGTATTTCTGATTGGATAGAGTGTTCAATTTCAATGGAAAAATGACTTTGAAGCTCCGTTTTACCCTTCGACTATTCCAAAAGAAATATTTACGATAAACAGATCTGCATTGAACTCCATCCCGAACTGCCCGCCGCAGGCTTCCGTGAAGCTTTGGGCGATGGACAGGCCCAGGCCGCTTCCACCGTCCGTGCGGCTCTTGTCCCCTCTGACAAAACGTTCCGTAAAATTTTTGTCCTCATCCAACTCCATATGGGAAGTATTCTTCACGCTGGCCACCGCCAGCGTTGCGTCTGTTTTCAAGGTCACATACACCCTGGAACCGGCCAGGGAATATTTCAGGGCATTCTGGAACAGATTCTGAAATACCCGGTACATTCTCTGTCCGTCAGCCATAATCATCACAGGCTCCTCCGGCAGTTCCGCGCGGAAGGACACACTGCTGTTCTGAATCTCTTCGTCCATGTCCGCCATGGTCTGACGCAGCAGCTTGCCGAAATCCAGCTTTTCCATATTCATGGGAAGTTCTCCCGACGCTGCCTTGCTCACCGCGAACACATCCTGCACCATATTTTTCAGTCTCTGGGACTTTTCATCCAGGATCTTCACATAGTCCTGCACATGTTCCGGCAGATCCTTCTCCTCTTTCAGGAACTGTACATAGCTGATAATGGATGTCAGAGGCGTCTTGATATCATGGGACACATTGGCGATCAGTTCCACCTTCATTCGCTCGCTCTTCATCTGCTCGTCCACCGCGCTGGCCATACCCTGCCGGATATTCTCAAGCTGTGCCATGGTATCTTCCAGCTCATGCCCTACAAACCATCTTTCTCTGCCCCCGGTCTCCTCATTACTGTCACCTGCTGCAGTACCCTCCGTCTGCAGGCCGGTGGAGCAGCCATAGTTGCCGCTATAATTGCCATTGCAGATCTCCCTGATCCGGTCGGACAGCTCGTCCACATCCCTGGCAATCCCTACATTCTTTCTCCCCATCAGGTACGCCACCCCCAGAATACAGGCAGTTATGAGAAGACACCACAGGATAATCGCCCCTATTTTATGGGATCCCCATCGTCCCCCATATTCATGGACAAAGGTTACCGCGACAAACAGCGTCCATACCCCGCTGGCAGCGATCACCCCAGACAAAATGACATTTCTGCGAATCATTCTGCGGGCCAGGGGAAGCTTCAGCTCTCTTGCGGAATACGCATGACAGACCTTCGCGATCAGCCCATGCCTCCAGATCCTTTTATTATGCCGGAGATCATTCACTGTCAGATAAACCGCCCAGAACAGCAGCACCAGGAAAAAGGGCATATACAACAGCGAAGTCAGGATTGCGCCTCCGTACTCTCCAAGCGCCTCTGCCACACCTCCCGTTTCATATACGGCCTCACATGCATAGGAAAATTCCCACAAGATATTATAGCCGTAATATACATCCCTGCAATACCTGCTGACCCCGCCTGCCAGAAGGAGTGCCAGGATCAGAAGCTTACATTCCACCCATATTTTCCCCTGGAAAACGGCAATCCTTTCTATCGCCGCAAGCCTTCCCTTTCTACAGAAGCAGGAGAAGAAAAGCAGGGCCAGTCCCGCTGCAAATCCGGTCAGATTCCAGCGCAGAAGCTTCCAGCTTCTCGTATTGTCATACTGCATCCAGTACAGCGCGTTGTTCTGCCGGCGGTATCCGCCGCTCTGGTCGATCCCTGTGGTATATAACACAGGTTCCTTTGCCGCGGCCATACAGATCACCACTTTCTTCATATCGTCGCTGACAGGAAAATTGCGGTAGCCCGGAACATACCAGTCCCTGCCCTCATCACGGTAATAGCCGTCCCCGTAGATATCCAGTTCCTTCCCGTCCTTCAGGATCCTGACCTTTTCCCCGTCAAAATAGAGGAGAAAATTATAGCCCTCCGGAGCCTGCATACTGCCGTCCGCCACCAGAAGATCAGAGTTGGTGTACAGGAGTTTCCCGTCACTGGAGATGCTGTAAAGCAGATTTCTGTCCTGCTCGATGTTGGCGAAATACATCCGGGTCATTCTTTCCATCTGTTGGTCACGCAGCTCCCTCTGCTTTTCCGTAAGCTCCTCCCGGGACTCCCAGGACCTGTCGTCTGTCCAGGACCAGCCGCCTGGGATGGATTCCGTGACAGACCTTTCGCTCATATACCTCTGATAGTTTTCTATAAGTTCCTCGTACTCCTCCAGGAATTCTTCATAATCCTCATAATCATAAACGTCGTAATTCTCCCAGAAATCCGTATTCTCCCAATAGTCCTCCCCTACAGCCAGGATGTCCGCATAAGACGCTATTGTGTCCTCCATGGCCTGTGCCTCCTGGAGGACGACGGCACTGTCAGCTATACTATTGTTGGTGGCTGTATCCCAGCCATAATCACAATAATCGTCCCAGCCGTAATAATCCCAGCCTGACGGACAGCCGTTGACAGCTATGGACAGAAAGCTTTCCAACCGATTCGTAATATGATTCTGGAATTCCCAGCTCTGCTGATAATCATCCGTCAAAAGTTCTCCCGATTTCCATGCGGAGATCCGGTTCGGCATACGCCGCAGCAGCCCCGACAGGTTCCACAGTGTCAGGCTCACCCCCAGAAAAAAGACCAGAAAACTCAGTGCCCTTTTAATGCTTTTCCATTTTGTATCCAATTCCCCACACCACCTTTAAATATTCTGGCTCTTTCGGATTCAGTTCCAGTTTCTCACGGATGCGCCGGATATGCACCATCACCGTATTTTCAGACGCGAAGGCATCCTCCTCCCACACGCGGCGGTAGATCTCTTCCGCAGGGAATATCCGTCCGGGATTGCGCATGAGCAGATCCATGATGCCTGTTTCCTTCGCGGTCAGCCTGATTGGTTCGCCGTCCGCGTAGAGCACCCTTTCGTCTGTGCGGTAGAGCAGCCTGCCGTTCCTGATCTCTCCGATCCGGTTTCCCGCATTGACATCCCCCAGACAGGTATATCTGCGCAGCTGGCTTTTTACCCGGGCTGCCAGCTCCTGGGGATTATAGGGCTTGGACACATAATCATCCGCCCCCATGGACAATCCCAATACCTTGTCGGTTTCCTCGCTCTTTGCGCTGAGGACTATGACCGGAATGTTCTGCTTTTCCCGAATGCGCATCAATGCCGACAATCCATCCATCTTGGGCATCATGACGTCAATGAGCACCAGTCTGACCTGACGAGAGGCAAGAATATCCAACGCCTGCATCCCGTCATAGGCTTTCAGCACCTCATAGCCTTCCCCCTCCAGCAGAATGCTGATCGCCTTCACAATCTCCCTGTCATCATCCACCACTAAAATACACTCGCTCATACGCTCCTCCAAATTGAACTGTATCCTAAGGAACTGTTAAGATTTAACTTTACACAGATTAATTCTTTCACAATTCCTAAGCTGATACCAGAATACCCCTGTTTCTTTACAAACAAACAGAGGGTTTTCTTACAAATATCTTACAAAACCCTCCGGTGTAAACCTTTCTCACACTTATATCTGATGCCGCACTACGCCGTACTCGTCATCCAGCCGGAAATAGGGGCATGCCCGCTGCGTGCCTGACAGGAAACGGTACATCTCATCCTCGTCCAGGTTCACCAGGCAGCAATAGCACTCGTAATCCTCGTCATACACATAATTGACGCATGCGTCACAACTTTCTCCCGCCATTGTCTCATCCTCCCGATTCCCACGCTATCTCATTCTGTCATGACTGACAGAATAACTGTTTCATTACTTACTCCCCGCTTCCATTTTGGCAGTCTGTCGCCGTCCCATGCAGATATGCGTATATCTCACGTTTTCCCACGCCTCTGTCCTTTGCGGTCTGTTTCATTGCGCCTTTATGATCCATCCCCTGTTGTTCATAGTATGCCATGTGCTCTTCAATGGTCATCGCCTCCCAGGAAGCAATGGCCTCCCGGCGTTTCTCCTCACGGCTTCTGCCCTCTACCACCAGCACATATTCCCCCCTGGGCTCTTCGTTTCGATAATACTCAACCGCCTTTTCCAGCGTCGTGGGCATGACCGTCTCAAATTTTTTCGTCAACTCCCTGCACAAAGTAATCTTCCGATCCCCCAGCGCTCCATAGAGTTCTTCCAGCGTTTTTGCCAGGTGATGGGGCGCTTCATAGAGGATCATGGTACGGCTCTCCGCCGTAAGTTCTTCCAGTATCTCCCTGCGTTCCCTTTTCTCCGGGGGCAGGAAACCCTCAAAGCAGAATCTTCTGGTGGACAGACCGGACAATGTGAGCGCCGTGATACAGGCTGCCGGACCAGGCAGGGACGTCACAGGCACATTGCTCTCCTGGCACATCTGCACCAGCACCTGGCCGGGATCAGAGATGGCTGGCGTCCCTGCATCCGTGATCAGCGCGATGTTCTGACCTGCGAGAAGCTGTCCCACCAGCTGTCTCGCTTTTTCCACCTTGTTATATTCATGATAGCTGGTCATGGGCGTATGGATATCAAAATGGTTCAGAAGTTTGATGCTGTTTCTGGTATCCTCCGCCGCTATCAAATCCACCGTCCGCAGCGTATCCACCGCCCGGGGCGTCATATCCTGTAAATTGCCGATGGGGGTGGCGCACAAATATAATGTACCCGGCATATTGTCTCCTTTCTGGTAACAGTTCATACAGCCCCTTCCGCGAAGCCAGGACTATATCTGGGGCGTTACCCTCCTGTTCAATACCCATACACATCCCTGATCTCCGGCATATACTCCCCCGGCGCCTTAAACACGATCAGCGGCTTTTCCACAGTCATCCGGGATCTGCCTCCGCGCACCGCCTCCAGAAGCACCATGTTGGGTTCTTTATCCACATAAGGGTACACCAGCTGCATCCGCTTAGGCTCCAGCTTATATCCAACCAGAAGGGAAATGATCTCCGCCAGCCGGAAAGGTCGGTGCACCAGAAAGAAATGTCCCCCCGGCTTCAGCAGTCCGGCAGTCTGCCTCACCACATCCTCCAGGGTACAGAGGATTTCGTGGCGGGCGATAGCCTTGGAGTCCTGGGGATTGGTAAGGCCGTGTTTCCCGATCATATAAGGAGGATTACAGGTAATGCAATCAAAAGAAGCAGGCGGGAATAAACTGCCTGCTTCTCTGATATCTCCGGTCACAATCTCTATTTTCTCCGACAGGTCATTTAACGCCATGCTGCGCCGTGCCATATCCGCGCTCTCCGGCTGGATCTCCAGGCCGGTCAGATGGCGGCATCCATACTTTGCCTCCATAAGCAGGGGAATAATACCTGTACCTGTACCCAGATCCAAAAGCATATCTGTCTCCTTCGCATGGGCAAAGCCTGTCAGAAGGACCGCATCCATGCCAAAACAGAATTTCTTCGGACTCTGGATGATCCGGTAACCGTTGCGCTGCAGGTCATCAATTCGCTCGTTTTCCTTAAGACTGACTATCATCCTGCCTTTGTCTTCCTTCCTGTCTGGGTCTTGTATCATGACGGTATCTGGGCTTGTAATCACGGCGCTGATATCCTTCCTGGCGCTGGATGTCCTGCCTGTGATTATCCTGCCTGTCCTGACGCTGGCGGTTATAGGGCCTGTCCTGACGCTGACGGTTCTCCTGCCTGTCCTGACCCTCCCTGCGCTGCCCGTCACGATTGTCGCGGCGCTGGTATCCCTCCTGGCGCTGGCCCTCCTGCCTGCGGTTATCCTGTCTGTCCTGACGCTGGCGGTTATAGGTTCTGTCCTGACGCTGACGGTTCTCCTGTCTGTCCTGGCCGCCCCGGTGC
Organism: uncultured Lachnospiraceae bacterium; assembly: GCA_947385725.1. Taxonomy (GTDB): domain Bacteria; phylum Bacillota; class Clostridia; order Lachnospirales; family Lachnospiraceae; genus Acetatifactor. Next base: position 12,688 of record CANDMD010000105.1, read on the forward strand.
TGACCGCCATGACTGTTCCGGCGCTGACCGTTCTCC
>CANDMD010000106.1 GCA_947385725.1 uncultured Lachnospiraceae bacterium
TAATTTTGACTTCGCGGTGCCGTATGGCTGAACTGTTACGAAAACAGTTCCCAAGCCTGGAAAATGCAGCGCTCATCTGGCGAGCCTGAACAATTCCTTGTACTCATACAGCGGCAGTTTCGTTTTCCCGTCATCATATATGACCACTGTGACCCTTGCATTCAGGTAAATCCTGCTTGTATTTAAGGTACAGAGCATACACCTTAGGAGGGACGGCGGATCACCCTGGTCATCGTCAAACCGGGTGATACCGGAACCTATCAGCGGCAGGACTATGTCATTCCTGGCGTAGACCCTGCTGATCTCCCTCCACATCCCCATCAGCGTCTGCTCATACTGCGCCATGGTCGTGTGTGCCTCCAGGTTCTCGTCCAGGGCAATCATTGCCACCATCAGATAGTTTTCCCTCCCGCCATCCTTCCCTTCATGCTCATAAGGGATCACCGCGCCGAGGGGAAACCGGCAGCTTCCGTTTTCCTCCCGGATTCCCCTTCTCTCCGCTTCCTGCTTCACAGCCTGCCTGATCCCTTCCGCATCCCCATGCTCCAGGACCAGCTTCCCGTGAAGGGATTTCTTCGATATGACCTTGTCGTCCACGACCGTGCTGACGGTAGTATCCACAGGAATCACACGCCAGCCCGGTGTCTGGAAGATATCCCCTGTCCTCACCGTCACGGTATTCTTTCCGACCCGGAAAGCAATGGAATCCTGATACTTCCTTCCTATGACAGCCCGGATGATCAGAACCAGAATGCCATAGGCGGACGCCACAATACCCGCATATATCCCAATCCTCAAAAACCAGTGAACCCCTGGCAGCGGCAAGAGCGTGGAAACCGATACGCCAAAAATCGTAAATAATGTGGCGATACCGCCGGTGACCGCAAATGCCATTGCCAGACTATCCTTAAGCTGTCTGTTCATACGTCGACTCCCTCCAACCAGACTATCATTCTATTCCAAACAATGCCGCAAGTTCCTTTGTATCGGGACGCGGGAATCCTTCCGCTGTCCCCAGGGACCAGCTGCCGTCATGTTTCAGCAGCGTGACCCTTGGATAAAGGAAGCCCTCGTTTAGGACATCGCTCTTTCCATTCCCCTCCACCCGGTACTCCACCTCAAGCGTCACCATGTCTTCCAGTGACAGTTCCAGACCGTAACGGTCAAGTTCCTGGTTATACGCCTGGATGGAACTGCTGCTTTCATTGAGATCCGTGACCCGCCAGGAAAGGACGAAACCTTCTCCGTATTCAGTGCCCAGCTGTCTCCTCAAATCCTCCAGTTCCCCGCCATAAAATTCCTCAAAGAAATCCATTACCTCCGTCTCCGTGGGCATCCTGGAAGCATATGGCTCAAGCATCTTTATGACTGCCCCTACATTCATGTCCCCGAACAGTTCCATGACATTGCCGCCTTCCCGCAGCGTTCCCAGATATCTGTCCAGCAGATCCTCTATTTCCGCCCCGTCCACGCGCAGGGCTTTCAGATCCAGCCCGTCATTTTCAAGTGCCTCCGCGCACCTTCCCAGCGCGGCAGCGATGATCTCGGCAACATCGTATTCAACGTTGAAGGGTATGCTGTATGGGAGCATCAGGTCACAGTCACCGCCCTGACAATAGGCAATCCTGTTTACATTGAACGTGGTCGGTGTAAATGCCAGTGTTCCAATCTCTGTTTCCCTGATCGTATAATCCCCGTTGTTCATGGAAAGGACAATCTGCTCCACCCTTCCTTCGAGATCGGTGATTTCCTCTCCGTCCTCATTCCAATAGGTCGTTTTTACAATCTCGCCGTCTTTCCCATATTCCACCTGATAACGACTGAATCCGAACACACAGTTATGCTCCTTCCCGCCTGCGTCCCTCAATGTCCGCCGGATCTCCCTTCCCAGCTCATCATATTCAAATACAGCGGTGACGATCCCTTTGGCATCTGCCGCCGGCTTGAATCCGGCTCCCAGATTAGTCCGCTCCAGTTCAAAGCCCAGTTCCGAGTACTTTGATTCCCAGCCGGACGTGATCCCCCATAAATTGGCCGGATTGCCCTCCTCGTCGTAATATTCCTCCCTCACCCTCAGCCTGTTGTCACCGTAGATATATCTTGTCATCGCCAGTCCGTAGGCCGGATGATCCAGGTATGCCCCGTCAGGGCCGGCAAGCCACTCCTGTGTCTTCTGCCCGTATTCATTGTAGTCAACATGGTAGGAAAACAGTTCCCTGCCATTTTTATCGTAGAACACTGCCCTGGACGTACATCTCCAGTCCGTCACGGTTTCCTCGACGCAGGCATAGCCTGCAAGGCAATTCACCAGCCTGTCGTCCTGGTCCAGGAAAGTCATTCGGGCCATCACATTATCCCCGTTGTATTCCTGGATTACCTGGGAATATCCGGCTGCAAGCGTTATCGGTTTCCCGTCAGTGCCAAAATAGGAGATATGCGTTTCATTATTTCTCTCGTCGTACTCTGTTGACTTCCTCCAATAGCCATCCGGACAGAGTGTCCTGGCTCCGTTTCCGTCATAATACGTCTCCGCGGTGGGCAGGCAGTCGTCATTATACTCCGTGACCTTCTTTTGCAGGATTCCGCCATCCGCATCCAGATAGGTTCTTCCGGTCATATTGCCGTATACGTCAAAGGAACGCTCCTCGCCATAGGCCATGAAAACCTGATCCGTGAACATGGCACTGCGATCCTCCCCCGCCATGGGGCGGAACTCAATCAGATGGCCGCGCTCGTCATAGGAAAGGAAAATGTCCGTATGATATTCCCTTGCAGGATCTCTGTCCGCGTCAAGGAAGGTGTAATGGACCGCCCTCCCGAGTGCGTCATATTCAGTCTCCTTTATCGCATAAATCCGCTGTCTCGCCAACCCGCCATTCTCGTCATAGTATCGTGTTACTATTTCGTTTCCCAGGTCGTCATAGTCCATTTCCACCTTCGCATGAAATCTGTCCCCCGCCAGGATCCCGTTGACCATTGCCGCGTCGGTGGAGAGATTTCCGGCCTTATTATAATAGGACGTTGACATCAGCAACCCTCTGTCATCGTATTCATTTACAAGTCTGGCATAATTCCCGCTGATGTCAATCAGGTTCCCCAGAAGGTCAGTATATTCGAGCGTTTCCACCTGACCGCCTCCGCTGTAGGTCATCTCCTTCTTCGCCCAGTGGCCGTTTACCGATGCAATCAATCTGTCCTCGGTGGTCAGCAGGGACACGCTTTCCACATTTCCCCTCCTGTCATAAGTGAGTGCGGCGGCATGGTAGTAACAGTCAGATTCCTGTCTGTACTCTCCTTCCCCGTCAATGCCAAAATACCGGAGCGAAATCAGCCTGTCCTTTTTGTCATAAGTCCTGACTTCACGGTGGTATGCCTCATCATTGATGACGGGCTGGCCGTTTACACCAAAGAATGAGGTTTCCCTGAGATAACCATCCCTGGTGTATACCCTCTCCTCAATGGCGGCATGATTCCCTGTGGGCATAAGCTGTCCGCCAGCGCCGTAGGTGGAGCGCGATCGCAGATTCCCACGGGCATCATATTCCAATTCTACCCTCGCATATCCATCCCTGCCCTGGACAGGATTGCCTTCAGTCCCAAAGTATGCTTCCGAGGTCATCTGACCGAGGCTGTCATAAGCCCATCTGGTTTCGTGGTACCTGCCACTGCAGTAAACCGGTTCGTTGTCCAGCCCATAATAACTGATGCTCAGGCGGTTTCCCGTATTGTCGAACCGTTCTATCGCCTTTGCATACCATTGCCTGCAGAAGATGGGCACACCGTCGGGATCAAAGTAGGTCGAGATCCGCTCCTTTCCTTCCCACGTAATCCTCTTTTCGGCGTATCCGTTTTCGCCGTAGGCCAACGTGCCGTCAAGATCCATATATGCCTTCCTGCTCAGATACCCGTCCTGATACCCATAGACTATGCTGCCAATGCCGCTCTTATTGACGCTGGGCGCCCCTGTGATGGAGAGGTATGTGATGCCCGTGAGCCTTCCGGCCTCGTCATACTCATACCGCCTTCCGGCAACGCCGTCATCATCAATCACATAGTTCTCACCGTGCATGAAGCGAACCGATACCGTCCTTCCCAGTTCGTCCCTCTCCAATTCATATCTGTCAATATTCATGCGGTTCGCAACGCCATACTCATTTTCATCCGTCACAGGATACGCCTGGTCGCTGACAAAGGCATTCTCCTGAAAAGTGACGTATGCGAGATCCGTGGCGTAGGCGTAGGTAAACTGGACGATGCCGTTCCGGTCCAGATACTCCACTGTGTCCGGATATCCGGTATCCCGAAGCTTATACTCGGCGATCATGGGGCCGTCCGGATGTGCCTCCGATTCCTCTGGAATTGGTGTGCCCTGCCCATTCAGGTGTTCCAGCCTCACCCTGTTTGCCGCCCTGCTTGTGGTAATTCGATAATGATCCCCGCTGCCTGTGTATGTCCCGATACCCACAGGCACTTCGTCGATCAATATATAGTCCTGATATTCCGCGGCACGGGGAAGGAAGAAATCCAGACCGAAGGCAAGGACGGTCAGAAAAAGTGCGGTCAGGACGGCGGCAAGTGCCATTCCCTTCCTCCTGCGGAGTTTATCGCGCTTCCGGAATTCCGCATGGTCGGGAGGATCCAATACTGCCTCAATCACATCCAGGTATGGCTTCTTCTTCCGGAAATCATACCATTTAAGATTCTGTTGACGAATTTCCGGGAGAAGCAGCGGGTGAAAGCAATTGCCCTCCTCGGGATCACCACCGATCACGACAGGTATGATATGCCCATAAGGCTTTTCCGGATTTTTCTCCATAAAATGACTGATCTCAAACCCGATCCAGCCTGTCCTGCCGGGATCCTCCCAGTCCCTGACGTCACCCCACTCTGCCGTTCCATCCACCGGGGACGCCGATGTGGGCGAGCACAGGACAATAAGGCTGTCCGATCTTCTGATATCCTCAATAAGCCCGTCCTTCAGCTCAGGCTTCCTCAGCTCGTTCTTATCCACAAAAACATGACGGACATGCCTGGTAGGGAAGCCAAGCTTTGGCGGAATCCTATATCTCTCGATCTTCTTCTGCAGCTTAAGTGCAAAGGAATTGTCCTGACTCCTATGGCATATAAAGCTGTAGTAATCATGGGATTTTTCCATGCTGCCATCCTCCTTGCGGTCACGGTCTGGACATCCGTTTTGTCTCTTAACGCACAGACATGTAGCTTCCTTATTATATTTATATCGGATTGTTTTTACATTTCATAATGCCGCTTTGCATGTTTTTTTGCACCAAAATAATACTGTCAGACAGCCACTGCACTATATGGAGGACACGAACTATGAAAACGCAATAAATAATGATGCAAGATTACAATCCTGCCACAAACATCCCATACTCCTTTGGCACATGCAGGCAACCGTTTCTTTTTCTGGAATTGAAGTATTTCAGCAGAATATCATAGTTACCCCTGTCAAGTCCCTGCAGAGAAGCCATGGAATAAATATACTCCAGATAATCTTCAACATCTGTAATCTCCAGAGCATCCTCATAATCACGCCGCTCCACTCTGTCAAACTGCTTTTCCAGCAGCTGCATTCCGTTCTGTAACGTAAATGATATGTTGGATTCGTGATCATACGGAATGCCAAGTTCGTCCAAGGCACGGTATAAATACTGCATCATTCCATTTGTCCCGAATGTGGAACAGAAAAACAGGCCATCCCTTTTCAAAACACGCCTCACCTCGGAAAGAGCCAAATCAATATCTTTCACATGGTACAGCATGGAATTTGCTATGATAAGGTCAAAGACATCTTCCCCAAACGGAATATCCGTTATATCAATTTTTCTGACGAAAAATCCCCTGTCGGAATATGTTCGATGCAAGTGCTCTGTCATTCCGTCCGAGAAATCCGACAATAGAATGTCCATCTTTAAGTTCTGGAGGGTATCGTTTTCAAAATAGTTATTCCACAGCTCGCCTCTTCCGCTGCCCAATTCAAGAATCTTCATTCCCGCACAAAAGGGATACTGGTCAAACATCCACTTTTGAAATCCGGTTCTGTTCACGCTATATTTTTCATGCAGACTTTTCCGCAGCTTAAGATTATCTGTATTTTTGTACTGCTCCCTTATCAGAACTTTATTAGACATGTTTGCAACATCAATCATCTGTCGTTTCCCCCTCCGGATATGGATATTTGATTTTTCCTACAGGTGAACATCCCCGTATCCTTCTGAATATAGATTGCACCTTCCCGTCTCAGCATTTCCTCCAATAGTTCCCGAAATTCCGTTCCCCTCTGCTCCAGGATACAGGGAGCGTTTCCGGGGTAGGAATATACATAATCGTAGACGGCCTCTGCGTTGTCCACAATCAGGTCGTTTTCCTGCCGCTCACACTTCACCCCCGCAAAGAATTTGCGAAGCTGCACCTCCCCGTTTTCCAGTCGAAATCCCGTCGTTATCCTTGAAAAAGGCATTTCAATCCGCCCGTCAAAAGAAGACACTATCTCATGCAGTTCCTTCATGTGATTGTTTCCGATGGTGGAGCAGAAAAAAATTCCCGAATCCTTCAACGCCGATCGAATCTCACGCAGGCATGCTTCCCTGTTTTCCACATGGTACAACATATGATTGGCAATGATCTTATCGTAATATTTCTCCGGCAGACATAGCGTTTCCGCATCCATGACACAATACTCTGTGGAAATCCGCCTTTCTTCCAGCAAATCCCTGTAGGGTGCAAGGGATCTTTCTGCCTGCTCCAGCATTCCTTCCGAGCGGTCGGTCAAAACCAGGTGCAGCCCTTCCGGCAGTGCATGGATATTCCTCTGCCATAAGTTTCCGTTGCCGCAGCCAATTTCCAGGATCCTCTCTCCTGCCTCCGGCTGCATCCGCTCATACACCCAGTTCATCCAGTCCTGTGGACTGGTGCTGTAATCATGCAGCCTGATCCGTCTTTCCAGATTTTCCGATGTCTCATACTGTTTTTTTACTTTTTCCTCATCTGTAAGCATATTCAACAGCTGCAGCAGATAATTCCACCTTTCTTCTCCGCTGCTTTTTTCCATGGTCTCCAGGGTTGCAATGATTTCCTCCAGCTGCTTTTTGCGCTGCAGCAGAAGAGACTTCTGTCGGGACAGCTGCGGCTCAATGTTGTCCTCTGCCTTTGTCATTTCCTCTATCTGCTGAAGGGAGAAACCCAGGTATTTCAGCACCAGGATTCTCTGGAGTCTGTCCACAGAATCCCGGTCATAGTACCGATACCCCGCTTCAGAATAAGCCACAGGCTTAAGCAGTCCCTTTGCATCATAAAACCGGATGGTGCGCAGAGATACCCCCGTCAGCTTTGCAATTTCTCCGGCCGTGTATAATTTGTCCTTCATGTGATCCCTCCGTTTCTGTTATAAACACTATAATGGGTAACCTAAGGGAAGGGTCAAGAGGAAAATGACGAAAAAGCAGTTCAGCCTGTACATACGAACAGCTGAACTGCCACAAATCAACAATTAAATCTCGATTTTTTTACAGCAGGCAAACGCCAGCGCTCCGGGACCGATATGACAGGCCACGCTCAGGGAAAGGGGATCCACATGGATATCGTAACCGGGGAACTGCTCCGCGATCTCCTTCCGGAAGTCCTCCGCTGCCTCCTCATTATGGGTATGGGCAATCTGCAGCCAGATATGCTTATCCTCGGTCAATCCGCCGAAGCGCTTCTCGATATCATTCCGGATGGCGTTGATCATGGTTGTCTTGCCCTGATTGACCGTACGGGCCTTGGCGAAAGCGTCCAGCTTATCCCCCTGAATCTGGAGTACCGGCTTCAGCTTCAGCAGGGTGCCGATGGCCGCGGCGGCAGGAGTGATTCTGCCTCCCTTTTTCAGATAATACAGGGTATCCAGCATAATATAGATACTGCTGTTAAACCGATCCTCCTCCAGGAAATCCTTGATCTCCCGGGCATTCATCCCCTTTGCCGCCAGCAGTTTGGCATCCAGGCAGGACTGGCGCTGGGTAACGGAAATCCGCTGGTTATTGACCACCTGTACCCTGCCCTCATAATCCTGGGACAGCATGACCGCCGACTGGCAGGAACCGGAAAGGCCGCTGCTCATGGGGATATGCACGACCTCGTCATACTCTTTCAGCAGACTATCCCACAACTCCATCACCGATTCGGGAGAAGGCTGGCTGGTGCCGATCTGCGCCCCGTCGATCAGCTTCTCATAAAACTGCTCCTGGGTCAGGTCAATATCTTCAAAAAATGTTTCATCATTGATCGTAAACGGCATGGGAAGCACATGTATCCCATACTCTTTGGCCTCCGCCTGTGTAATGCCGCTGTTACTGTCTGTGACAATTGCAACGTTACTCATAATATACCTATACCTTTCTATTCCTTTGATCATGCCATTCATAAATTGCCTGTCGGCAATTTATGAATGCCGGGCGTCCGCCCTATAGAAATGAGTGTACAAGCTGCCCTTTGTGAGCAAGCTCCCACGGGCAGCTTGTACGCTCATTTCTGCATGATCAGACTGTAATCCATTGTAATGTCATATGGTGCGAAAGTCAACACTGTTTGCGGACACATATTCCAAATGTTTTCTTAATGCCCCATGCTCCGGGGCGTCCAGCAGGGGATCCTGCTGCAGCAGTGCGTCTATGGCGGCGGAGGCTTTCTGCAGCACCCCCGCATCATTGTAGATATCCCCGATGCGGAAAGCGAAATCGCCGCTCTGGCGGATACCGAAGAGATCCCCCGGTCCCCGCAGTTTCAGATCCTGATTGGCAATAAAAAAGCCGTCGTTGGATTGGTTCAGGATCTGCAGCCGTTCCATGGTTTCCTTATTCTCCTTTGTGCTGACGAAAATACAGTAACTCTGGTGCTCCCCCCTGCCCACACGGCCCCGCAGCTGGTGAAGCTGGGCCAGCCCGAAACGCTCCGCGTTCTCCACCATCATGACAGTGGCGTTGGGCACATTGATCCCTACCTCTATCACTGTCGTGGATACCAGTACATCGATTTCTTTGGCGGCAAATTCCTCCATGATACGGTTCTTGTCCGCGGGGCGCATTTTGCCGTGAAGATACGTCACCTGGATGTCAGGGGAAAGGCGGCTTCGCAGCTTTTCCGTATAATCCACCACATTTTCCAGATCTTCCAGTTCTCCCTCCTCCACCTGGGGACAGATCACATATGCCTGCCTTCCTGCCCTCACTTCTTTTTCTATAAATTCATAAGCCTTTGTGCGGTAGGAGGTGTTGACCACACAGTTTTTAATGGGAAGTCTGTTTGCCGGAAGTTCATCCACCACGGAGATATGAAGATCCCCGTAAAGTATTATGGCAAGGCTTCTGGGAATGGGGGTGGCGCTCATTACCAGAATATGGGGATGCTGCCCCTTCTCCGCCAGCTGTTCCCGCTGTCTGACGCCAAACCGGTGCTGCTCGTCCGTCACCACCAGCGCCAGGGACTTGTATTCCACTTTACTCTGGATCAGGGCATGGGTGCCTACGACCAGGTTGACCTCGCCGGAAGCAATCTTCGCGTAGGCTTCCTTCTTTTCTTTTGCCGTCATAGAACCCACCAGCAGGATCGGTTTCAGTACAGTCCTTCCCTTCTCCGCATAGGCGGAAATGGTTTCAAAATGCTGTGCCGCCAGTACCTCCGTAGGCGCCATCAGCGCGCCCTGGTAGCCGTTTGCAGCGGTCATCAGTAATGCAAGCAGGGCAAGCACCGTCTTGCCGGAGCCCACGTCCCCCTGGATCAGGCGGTTCATGCAGTAAGGACTGCCCAGATCCTCCCTGATCTCCCCCCAGACCCTCTTCTGTGCCCTGGTCAGGGGAAAGGGCAGCTGTTCCAGGAAACGCACCGTATCCGCCGTTTCAAACATGGGCCAGCCGTTCTCCATCCGGTCGCTGAACTCCTTGTTCCGCCGCATCAGGAGCAGAAATGCGAAAAACTCGTCAAAAACCAACCGCTGCCTTGCCTTTACCAGCTGCTCCATATCCTCGGGAAAATGGATGGCATGAAGGGCATCCTCCGCCCCCATCAGGTCATAGGCATGAAGGAACTCTTTCCCATAGTATTCTTCCTCCGCCGGACACAGGGACAATGCCTGCTTTACCGCCTTCTGCACCGCCTGGTTCGTCAGCCCTTTGGTCAGGGAATATCTGGGAACCAGTCTGTCCGCCTGCTTCCCGTACTCCTCCAGGGAATAAATCTTCGGCTGCTCCATGATCTTAAAGGTTCCTCTGGTCTGAATGTTTCCGCGAAAGATATAGCAGCCTCCCTGCTTCAGTGTCTTTTTTAAAAATGGCATATTAAAGAACGTGAGCTGCAGGTTTCCTGTCCCGTCCGATACATTGACGTTCAGGATATGCAGGTTCCTCACCCGCTTTTCATTGGGAATCCCCGCCACCACCGCCCGCACGGCACAGACCTCCCCCGGTCCCGCACGCTCGATGGTTACAGGCTCACGGAAATTCTCATAATCCCTGGGATAAAAGGCAAGCAGATCCCCGACTGTATACAGGTTCAGCTTTGCAAACAGCTTCTGGGTCTTCTCCCCCACTCCCTTAAGTTCTATGATCGATGTGTTTCTGTCCATATTTCCTCTCATCCCACGGTGTACCCGCTGAAAACAGGCAATGACTTGAAAAAGCTGACGTTATGCAGTCAGGTTACCCGGAAATTTTAACTGTTAAGCAGTATAAATAGAGATTAGGCAATTGCCAAACCCTCATTTGATAAACAGGCTTTGGACAATCCGCACAAAATAAGAAACGATTCCAAAACGACCTTCGTTTCGTTTTTGTGCGGATTGAACAAAGGCGTCACTCTCATTCGGACTTTCACAATTGCCTATAAACAGGGATCTATAAAAGGAGACAGCAGCAATCTGTCTCCTTTCAATTTTCTAAGGAATAGGTAATTACAAAACCCTCATTTGACAAACAGACTTTGTGCGACTTCTTCCCAAACTATTCCACAGACATTACATAATAGTAAATAGGCTGGCCGCCATACTGTAACTCAATGTCACAGGAGGCGTAACTCTTTTCCACTTCCGCACGGAACGCCTCCGCGTCCGCCTCCTTTACATCACTGCCGTAATAAATGCTGATCAGGACAGAATCCTCATCCACCATCGATCCGATGGTTTCCCTTGCAACCGCATTCATGTCGGCGCCTACGGCAAGGATCCCGTCATCACCGATTCCCATATAGTCGCCCTTTTTGATCTCCTTATCATCGATCATTGTATCACGGACAGCATATGTGACCTGGCCGGTCTTCACATTGGCGATCTCCTGTATCATGGTGGCTTCGTTCTCGTCCGCGGACATCTCGGGCACGAAGTTGATCACCGCTGTAATTCCCTGGGGGATGGTCTTTGTGGGGATCACCAGCAGATCCTTTTCCGTGGTAAGCTCCGCCGCCTGGTTGGCTGCCAGGATAATATTCTTATTGTTGGGGAGCACAAACACGGTCTTTGCATTTACCTTTTCAACGGCATCCAGGATATCCGCCGTGCTGGGATTCATGGTCTGGCCGCCCTCGATGATGTAGTCGACCCCCAGGCTCCTGAATATCTCATTTACCCCCTCGCCCACGGAAACGGCGATAAAACCGAACTGCTTCGGAGGCTCATCGGGCTTCACCGGCTCCGCCTTGGGCGGCTCCACGGATACGGGGACACCGCTCTTCTCGGACATCTTAAACAGCTTCTCCTGATGTTCCAGGCGCATATTGTCAATCTTCATATTGGAAAGGGCACCATACTTCAACGCTTTCTGGATAGCCAGACCGGGATCGTTGGTATGTACGTGCACCTTCACCACGTCATCATCCGCCACACAAACGATAGAATCACCGATGGATTCCAGATAGGCCTTGAAATCCATCTCTGTTTTAATATTAAAGGTCTTGTTCAGTAAAATAATAAATTCCGTACAGTAGCCGAACTTGATCTCTGCCTCGGCCTGTACCTCCATGGATGTCTGCCCTGCCGCAGGAGCGCCGGAAGAAGCCGGTTCAGGGATGGAATAATCAATCTCCTTACCCTGGAAAGCGTCAAAAGCGCCCTGCAGAACCTCCATCAACCCCTGTCCGCCGGAATCCACCACGCCTGCCTGCTTTAAGACCGGAAGCATTTCCGGCGTCTGGCTGAGTACATAATTGCCATGCTCGATCACTTTGCCAAAAAACTCTTCCAGATCGCTGCAGCCGTCCTCCACCAGTTCCTTTGCCTTGTCCGCCACACCTCTTGCAACGGTGAGGATGGTTCCCTCCTTGGGCTTCATGACCGCTTTATATGCCGTTTCCACCGCCTTGTCATAGGCTTCTGCCATCACGGACGCGGTGATTTCCGTCTCTTCCTTGATCCGCTTGGTAAAACCCCGGAACAGCTGAGACAGGATCACGCCGGAATTTCCCCTCGCGCCTCTCAGGGAGCCGCTGGAGACTGCCTTGCAGATGGCTGCCATATCGGCGCCTTCACCCAGAGCAGATACCTCCCTTGCAGCAGACATGATGGTCATGGTCATATTGGTGCCGGTATCGCCGTCCGGAACAGGGAACACATTCAGTTCATTGATCCATTCTTTCTTATTTTCCAGATTCTTTGCACCGGCTAAGAACATCTTGGAAAGCATCTTAGC
>CANDMD010000107.1 GCA_947385725.1 uncultured Lachnospiraceae bacterium
TGGCGCGAACAGCGAGTGCTGATTACTCAGGAATTAATGCAATGATGTACTAGTAACACGTCAGTAACATGGCATTTTCATCATAATATGGACGCCGTGGAACGGCGTATGGAGGTAAGCATGGAAGATATCAGGATAGCAGGCGGCAGGGTAAATGACGCTTTACAAAGATATGGTGTGGATAAGGCGGGATTCTGGGTGGCTGAAACGCAGACACAGGAGTTTAATGTGAACAGCGGGGAATTTTCCCTGCTCCGCACCTTGTTTGACAATAGTCTGACCCTTACGGTGTATCATCAAAACAGAAAGGGTACCATTACAACGAATAAGCTGGATGAGGCTTCCGTCCATAAGGCGGTGGAGGATGCCCTTGCCTCCGCGGAATCGGGGGTGGCGGACGAGGCGTATGATATTGCCCCGGGCCAGGGAGGGCATTGTTTCCACGACAGGGGCTATGAGCCGGACATGGAGCGTCTCTTTGAACGGACCAGGGAACTGATGCAAGAGATTGCCAAGCGGTACCCCAGGATCCTTGTGGAAGAACTGATCGTTTCTCATAATAAGGTCCACTCCCTTTACCGGAATACCAACGGAACGGAATGTGAAGTGTTCAAGGGACACTATCTGGTCTCCATTGGGTTCGCGGGTCATGAAGGGGATGTGACGACCTCGCTTTTCGAGGCGGAAGCTACCACAGACAACCTGGACAGGCCCTTTATGGAACTGGGGACCATTGAAGCCCAGCTGAAGGACGCGGAGGCGCAGCTTGTGACAAAGCCCCTTGAGGGCAAATTCCAGGGAACGGTGGTGCTGACCCCGGACAGCCTGGGTTATTTCCTATACAGCATCCTCAGCAATTTTGCAGGGGATTCCGGGATTCTGGAAAAGACGAGCCTGTGGCTGGATAAATTGAACGAACAGGTGGCGGACAGCCGTCTGACCATCTCTATTAATCCTTCCGATCCCCGCATTGTGGACAAAGCGCACATTACGGCGGATGGTTTCCAGGAGGAGGACTATGATATCATCCGGGACGGTGTACTCAGGTCTTATATGCTCTCCCTGTATGTGGCGAACAAGTCAGGCTTGGAGCGGGCGAAGAATTCTTCCTTCTCCGTGGTTGTCAGGGAAGGCACTACGCCCTATGAGGAAATGTTGAGAGGTATTAAGAAAGGACTGATTGTCGGGCGATTCTCGGGAGGACGTCCGGGTACCAGCGGAGAGTTCTCCGGTGTGGCCAAAAACAGCTTCCTGATTGAGGACGGAAAGATCACTGATGCGGTGAGCGAGACCATGATCAGCGGAAATCTGGCTCAGATGTTGATGAATGTGGCAGATATCTCCAAAGAGACAGTCGCGGACGGAGGCAGCATACTGCCTTACATTGCTTTTGACAAGATCGTGATCTCAGGGAAATGACATATATATTATCTTGATAAGGGAAACCGTCTTGTCATAGGCGGAATGGGAATCAGAAATTATTATGAAGAAATTTACCGAAGTTTTCATGGCGCTTATATTGTCTCTGGGCATTCTAATCGGATGCGCCGGAGTCAATCCTATAGAGATCCCCCCGGGTTCGGGGGATCAGGTTTCTGAACCGGTGGTGTCCGTACCACCGGGATCCGATGACCAGGCAGCCAATGATCAGGCATCCAACCATCAGGCGGCGGATGGAGCGTCTGCCGGCACTGATTATTCGGAGATATTTATGGTGGATCCCCGGGATTGGGGAGCCTACGACAGCCTGATTGCAGAGATCAGGGCCACGGATGATCCCGCGCAGCGGGAGGCGCTGATGCATCAGGCGGAGGATATGCTCATGAATACGGGGATGCTTCTTCCTGTCTGTTACCATAATGATGTTTATCTGCAGAAGAATTATGTTTCCGGCATATATTCCAATCTGACCGGCTGTAAGTTTTTCCTGTTCGCCAGAACCGATGGCGATACGCTGAGAGTGCAGATTGGCGGTGAGCCTGACGGGCTGGATCCTTCGTTGAACAGTTCCCCGGAGGGTATTTGCCTGTCGGTAAACAGCTTTGCGGGACTGTATACCTTTGATGAAGAGGGAAGTGTGATCCCGGATCTGGCGGCTGATGAGCAGGTAAGCGGAGACGGTATGACATATACGATCACTTTGCTTCCTGATCTGAAGTGGTCTGACGGTTCTAAACTGAAGGCGGACGATTTTATTTACGCATGGAACCGTGCCGCTGATCCTGCCACAGGATCTGATTTTGCCTGTCAGTTTGATATGGTGGCGAGAAATGAGGACGGCTCCCTGAAAGCAGAGGCAGGCGAGGATGAGGAGACGCAGATGCAGACGCTCATCATTGAACTGACTGCGCCCTGCGCTTACTTTAATGAACTGCTGGCGTCTCCCGCCTGGTTCCCTGTCAGACAATCTGAAGTGGAGGACAATCCTGACTGGGAGACCAATCCCGGCGCATGGGCACAGGAGACGGGATTTATCACAAACGGCGCCTACACCTTGTCCGAATGGATCCCCGGTGAAAGTATGACATATGTGAAAAATCCGGACTACCACAGGGCGGACGAGGTGGAGACAGAAACGCTGCAGTTCCTGTTCAGCGAGGATGCGGCCTCTGCCTATGCGGCTTACAGGGAGGGCAGGCTGGATTTTATCGATACGGTTCCTGTAGAGGAGATCCGGGCGCTGCGGGACAAGGAAGAATTTAAGACAGTGAATCAGCTGGGCACGTATTATGCAGGTTTTAACGTGGACAGCCCATTGTTTGAAGGTAAGACAGCGGCACAGGCATCCGCCATGAGGAGGGCTTTCGCGCTGCTGGTTGACCGCGATTATATCTGCAGGTATATCGTACAGACCGGACAGAAGCCTGCCAACAGCCTGATCCCTTCCGGTATGGCTGACGGCCGCGGGGGTGTGTTTAAAGCCAATGATGCCGATTACCTTTTCCCTGACGAGGTGGACGAAGGCTACTTCGATCCCGTATGGTCCCAGGCCACTGTGGAGGAGGCGATTGCACTGTTGGAGTATGCCGGCTACAGATTTGAGAATGGGAAGCTTTCCGCTGAGACACCGATATCCTTTGCATACCTGACGGAGAATGCTGAACGCAGCGTTGCGCTGGCGGAGGCGCTCCAGCAGGATTTCGCGGAAATCGGTATCCACATGACCATCAGCAGTATGGAAGAGGATGCATTCCTCAGCCAGCGAAGGGAAGGCAATTATGACATGGTCTTTGGCTGCCGGCTTGCGGATATTAACGATCCGCTGGATATGCTGGAACTGTGGACCACTGATTCCGGGCAGTTGTATTTTTTTTCATGAATAACTTGCCTTTTTGTACCATTTATGATATAGTACATCCATGTTCGCGGCAATCAGCGGCCGGATGGCTTTAAATACCGTGATCGGTCCGTGGGCATGGTATATGATATCTGCCCGGCATTAGGAGGTGTGAAATGGAAGCATTGAGAATTGTTATTACAGTATTTTTTATATTGATCTGTGTGGCACTCACAGTGTTGGTATTGATGCAGGAAGGCAAGTCCGCGGGATTAGGTTCCATAGGCGGTGCGGCGGAAACCTACTGGGGCAAGAACAAGGGTCGCTCCATGGAAGGGTTCCTTGTGAAGATGACCAAGATCCTGGCGGTATTGTTTATGGTCATTGCGGCAATACTGAATCTGAATGTATTTTAAATTTGGATGTTAAGAAACACTCTCGTGCCTGTCATGAGAGTGTTTTTTCTATAGGAGTTTGTGGAAGCAGTAAAATGATGAAAGCAGGAGAAAGAGAAGTAATAGGAGAGATATGAGCAATACAAATAATGCAAGTAAGAGAAAGAAAGTGATCTGTGATCTGGTGAACGATCCGATCTATGTCCCCATGAAGGAAAAAGAAATGGCATCGTTCTTGCAGGTTGCAAGGGAGGACAGGGAGGAATTGAAAGCGGTGCTCCAGGAACTTCTTGCCGAAGGAAAGCTGATGCTTACCGCAAAAGGGAAATATATGAAATCCGATGGAAGTGTGCTGACGGGAACCTTTGTCAGCAACGCCAAAGGCTTCGGGTTTGTGGAGATAGAGGGGCGGGAGGAGGATCTGTTTATTCCGGAGGATAAGACTGGGGGAGCGTTCCACAAGGACACGGTGCAGGTGACCCTGCTGCCCGGACATTCCGGCAGACGCCAGGAGGCGCAGGTCATCAGGATTATTGCCAGAGGGATAACCCAGGTGGTGGGCACCTACGAGAAGGCCAGTGAAAATTTCGGCTTTGTCATACCCGATAACGGCAGGCTGGCACAGGATATCTTCGTGCCCGGGGAACACTCCAAGGGAGCTGTGAGCGGACACAAGGTGGTGGTGGAGATCACGGACTACGGCACTGACAGAAAGAATCCTGAGGGGAAGGTAGTGGAGATCCTTGGTCATCTCAACGATCCCGGCGTGGATATCATGTCCATTGTCAGAGGGTATGAACTGCCGGTGGAGTTCTCCGAGAGGGTCATGAACCAGGCGGAGCGTGTTTCCCGGGAGGTTTTCGCGGCAGACTGTGAAGGGCGGCGTGACCTGCGGGAACTGCAGATGGTCACCATCGATGGTGAGGACGCAAAGGATCTGGATGACGCGGTGAGCCTGTCTTTCGACGGGGAGAAATACCATCTGGGCGTCCACATTGCGGATGTCACCAATTATGTCCAGGAGAATTCCGCTTTGGACAGGGAAGCCCTGAAACGGGGAACCAGCGTCTACCTGGTGGACAGGGTGATCCCAATGCTGCCCCATGCCCTTTCCAACGGGATCTGTTCCCTGAATGCCGGGGTGGACCGGCTGGCCCTGAGTTGTCTTATGACGGTGGACAGGCAGGGGGAGATCACGGATTATGAGATCTGTGAGTCCGTGATCAGGGTGGATAAGCGCATGTCCTATCACCAGGTGAAAGCCATGCTGGAGGACGGGACGCTGGTAGAGCGGGATGGGGAGTACAGGCAGTATGCCGGCCTTTATCCCATGTTCCTGCTGATGAGGGATCTGTCCGCGCTGCTCCGTCAGAAGCGCAGGAAGCGTGGATCTATTGACTTTGATTTCCCGGAGTGTAAGATCATACTGGACAGGGAGGGACATCCGGTTGACATTCAGCCTTATGAGAGAAATGTTGCCACGGACATCATAGAGGACTTCATGCTGGCGGCCAACGAGACGGTGGCGCAGCACTTTTACTGGATGGAGCTGCCCTTTGTGTACCGTGTCCATGATGTGCCGGACGAGGAGAGGATTTTAAAGCTGTCCACCTTTATCAATAATTTCGGTTACTATATGAAGTCCATCGGGAAAGCTAAGGCAAAGGTCAGTAGTGAGGAGATCCATCCCAAGGAGATCCAGAAGCTTCTGGCGAAAATAGCAGGCACGCCCGAGGAGCCCATGATCAGCAGGCTGGCACTACGCAGCATGAAACAGGCAAAGTACAGCATAGAATGTACGGGACATTTCGGCCTGGCCTGCCAGTATTACTGTCACTTCACTTCACCCATCAGGCGGTATCCCGATCTGCAGATCCACCGCATCATAAAGGATCAGCTGAGGGGGCGGCTCAGTGAGGAGAGAATCCTGCACTACAGGGGGATCCTGCCGGAGGTGGCAAAGCATTCCTCCGAAACGGAGCGGCGCGCCGACGAGGCGGAGCGGGAGACGGATAAGCTGAAAAAGGTGGAATATATGGAGGATTACATTGATGAGTGCTTTGACGGTGTGATCTCCGGGGTCACCAGCTGGGGGATCTATGTGGAACTGCCCAATACGGTGGAAGGGCTGATTCATGTATCGAAACTTCCCGGTGATTACTATTACTATGACGAGAGTAAATGTGAGATGGTAGGAGAAGCCACAGGACGAACCTTTAAGCTGGGGATGCCGGTAAGGGTGCGTGTAGAGGGCTGCGACAGATTCAACCGCACCATTGATTTTGGGTTCGAATAGTGTGATCGGAATGACTTGCGTCAGCATGACAGGAGGGCAGGAACATGGCAGTGAAAAAAGAAACACAGAAGCTGATAGCCAACAATAAGAAGGCATATCATGACTATTTCATCGATGAGACGTACGAGGCGGGGGTGGCGCTGCATGGCACGGAAGTAAAATCCATGCGCATGGGAAAGTGCAGTGTCAAGGAATCCTTTATCCGCATTGAGAATGGCGAAATGTTCGTCTATGGCATGCATGTCAGCCCCTATGAGAAGGGCAATATTTTCAACAAGGATCCCCTGCGGGTGAAAAAACTGTTGATGCATAAATTTGAGATCAACAAGCTGGCAGGAAAGATTGCGGAAAAAGGATATACTCTTGTACCCCTGCAGGTATATTTTAAGGATGGCAGGGTAAAAGTAGAAGTAGGGCTGGCGCGGGGCAAGAAGCTGTACGACAAGCGGCAGGACATTGCAAAGAAGGATCAGCGCAGGGAAGTTGAAAGGGAATTTAAACAGAAAATATAAAGGTATGTGGATTTTCACAAAAAATTCAATAATTTGCACATCAGGCGCTGTTGACAGTGTCTGATGAATCCGATATACTTAACAGGTAAAGACTTAAACCTTTCGGGGTAGTAAAGGTTTCGACAGGGGTCTTGCAGCTGGAGAAGCTATCCGTTGCGACACGTTAATCGCAAAAATAATCTAAACGCTGAAGATAATAATCAGTTAGCATTCGCAGCTTAATCTGACTCGTCAGGTTTGCTGTGAGTGACGCTGCCTCAGGCAGCTTGTCCGCTCCGGGGCACTCACACTCCGGAACCCGGGCATCGACTCTGTGAGAAACGACACGTGTTAAGCTTTGCGCACGCGGGCGTATGATGAAGCTACCGGGCAGTCTGGAGAGTCTGTTCTCCCGGCTGTGAGGGAAAAGGGTGGAGCGAGTCCACCCAAAACAACAGACTATGATAGTAGAAGTACAGGGAATGGGCTTTTGGACACGGGTTCGACTCCCGTCTACTCCATTTTCCGGGACTTGATGTGGAGGTGACCCCGTTGGGTTAGACCACCCATCAGCTCCCTTAGAACTATGGAAAGCAGGTGACTATATGCCAGGTGAGAAAGAGTTGATAAATAACCTGATCGATACTTACTCAAATTTACAGCAGATTAAGCAGGCCAATGGTGATCACAAAAACCAGGTGCTTGATTATCTGATCAGGGTAACAGTTGCCAAGTTATCTTCTATGGGTATCAATGTTGAGGACATCACATTATAGATGATAAAAGTATTTGCCGTTTTTAAGGAAATGATGGTTTGATTTGTGTTTCCTTAAAAATGACAGGTCTCATGGAAAGCTATTTGGGAAGAATGCCTGAAAATTTGATGTTTTCGGCATTCTTTTTCATAGATTCTTCAGGGAGATAATTTGTGGCAGGAGGTGTAATTTTGGGCAATTCAGAAGAAAAACGCATAGCGGGCGGCTTCCTTTTCCTGACAGAGAAGGAAGCGAAACTGGCGGAGGTAGAACGGAAAAAGATTGCATATCTGGAATCCAAGATCGATTATTCCAAACCGGATGATATCTTGTATATTTATGACAAGACAGTGAAAGAAAACGTATTCAGTACGCCAGTGGGAATGGTCTACCTGAAACAGCTGCAGGAATTTTTGCTGAATCAGAGTGGGATCGATCCCGCTTCCGTGGCTGCGATCCCTCTGAACAATACGTATCAGGAGTATGGCAAGGCACAGTCTGCAAAGGAGCGGATGCAGGAAAAGCATGAGAAGGAGATGGGGACGAAGAAATCTCAGCTGGCGGTTTCCGTAGTATTGAATATGCTTCTGGTGATCGCCATGATCGCCATGTTTGTTATATCCCTGAACAGTGACTCTCCCAACATCATCAATTACAAGAGGGTTATCACTGACCAGTATGCGACCTGGGAGCAGGAACTGACGGAACGCGAGCAGGCGATCCGCGAGAGGGAGAGGGAGCTGATGACTGAGGAGGAAACAGCGGCGGATGGCTCATAGAGACGGAGGAACAGGCCATAATGGATAGAGTGAAGATTCTGGTGGTGGATGATGAAAGCAGGATGCGGAAGCTGGTGCGAGACTTTCTGACGAAGAGCAATTATGAAGTCATTGAAGCCGGGGACGGTGAGGCGGCGCTGGATCAGTTTTACACCCATAAGGATATCGCCCTGATCGTGCTGGACGTGATGATGCCGAAGATGGACGGCTGGCAGGTATGCAGGGAGATCCGCTCTTCTTCCAGGGTTCCTATTATCATGTTGACGGCGAGGGCGGACGAGCAGGATGAACTGCAGGGATTTCAGCTGGGTGTGGACGAATATATATCCAAGCCGTTCAGCCCCAAGATCCTTGTGGCGCGTATTGAAGCCATTCTTAGGCGTACCAATCAGATGAATGAGGAGATCCTGGACTGCGGCGGGATCCAGATTAATAAGGCGGCTCATCAGGTGCTGATCGACGGAAAGCCCGTGGAACTGAGCTATAAGGAGTTTGAACTGCTGACGTACTTTGTGGAGAACAGGGGAATCGCCCTCTCCAGGGAAAAGATACTGAATAATGTCTGGAACTATGATTACTTCGGGGACGCCCGGACTATTGACACCCATGTGAAAAAGCTGAGAAGCAAGATGGGAGAGAAGGGCGAACTGATCAAAACGATCTGGGGCATGGGGTACAAGCTGGAAGTGGACAGGTAACGATATGCCATGCCGCAGGGTATGGGGGAAGCATTTGTGAGACATTCGATCAAGCGTCAATTTGCGCTGACATTCATGGCAGTGATGGCGGGAACGATCCTGCTGTGTATTCTGCTCAACAACCTCTTCCTGGGACAGTATTATATCCGCAGCAAGACGGATGTCATCCTGGATGCGTATCACATCATCAGCCAGGAGACAAACAGCGATGCATACGGCACACTGGAATTTGCAGAACAGCTCAACGATGTATGCAGTGTTTACAATATTACAATCTGTATCATGGATTCCAATTCCCAGATGAAGTATGAGTCCATCAATGGCGGAAAAGAGCTTGAGGCTCAGCTGATAGGTTATATCTTCGGGATCTATCGGGGCGGTGAGGCGAAGATCCTGATGGAGGATAACGGCTATGTGGTCCAGAGGATCAGTACAGGCGGTGATGAGTATCTGGAAATGTACGGGCGGTTGAACAGCGGCATTTCCTTTATCATGCGGACTCCCATTGAAAGCATCAGGGAAAATGCCAGGATCGCGAATCATTTCTTTGCCTACGTGGGGATTGTCGGAGTCCTGACGGGGGGCGTTATCGTGTGGTTTATTTCCAGGAAAATCACCCGTCCGATCCTGACGCTGAGCAGGATATCCGAACAGATGGTGCATCTGGATTTTGAAGCGAAATACAAGGGAAACGCGCATAATGAGATCGATCTGCTGGGGGAAAATATCAATAAGCTTTCCTCGTCTCTGGAGAAATCCATTTCGGAACTGAAAACCGCCAATAACGAGTTACAGAAAGATATTGAAAAGAAGGAGCGGATCGATGAGATGCGGAAAGAGTTCCTCGCAAATGTATCCCATGAGCTGAAGACCCCTATCGCTCTGATACAGGGATATGCAGAGGGACTTTCCGAGGGCATTAACGACGATCCGGAGAGTACGGCTTTTTACTGCGAAGTCATTGTGGATGAAGCCTCCAGGATGAATAATATGGTGAAGAAGCTTCTGACGCTGAACCAGCTGGAATTTGGTAACGATGTGGTAAGTATGGAGCGGTTTGACATCACGGCACTTGTGCGGAATTACATTCAATCGGCCGCCATCCTGACAAAGCAGAGTGGGATAACGGTGGATTTTGGAGAGTATCCGCCTATCTATGTGTGGGCGGATGAATATAAGACAGAGGAAGTCTTTATGAATTACTTTTCCAATGCGGTGAATCATTGCGGCGGGGAAAAGAGGATCGGTGTTACCCTGGAGGAAAGGGAGGGCTGTGTGAGAGTGTCCGTTTTTAATACAGGAGAGGGGATCCCCCGGGAGGCTCTTCCGCATCTCTGGGAAAAGTTTTATAAAGTGGACAAGGCAAGGACCAGGGAATACGGAGGCAGCGGAGTGGGATTGTCTATCGTGAAAGCCATCATGGATTCCATGAACAGGGATTTCGGAGTGGAAAACAGGGACGACGGTGTCTGCTTCTGGTTTGAACTGGAGCATTGAGGCAGAATCAGCAAATTGGAATGTCAAGGAATGAAAAAAATGTCAGGGAACTGGAATGTCTAAAGACTGAAAATGAATATGTCAGCGAATTGAAATGTCAGTGTATGAGAATGGAGGAAAGATGCAGGAACAGGAAGAACAAGTTACGAAAGTACTTCTGGTGGGTGTTGATACCGGTCAGGAGCAGGATTTTGAGCATTCCATGGAGGAACTTGTCAGTCTGGCAGAGGCGGCGTACAAGCAGGTGGCAGGCATGATCACCCAGAGAATGGAGGCGGTCAACAAGGCGTTCTATATCGGTACGGGCAAGGTGTCGGAGGTAAAGGAATTTGCGGAGCAGTGCGGGGCGGAAGAGGTGGTGTTTGATAATACGCTGTCCCCCTCACAGGTCAGGAATCTTGGCAGGGAGCTGGAATTGCCGATCCTGGACCGCACCGGCCTGATCCTGGATATTTTTGCCATCCGGGCGAAGACGAAGGAAGCCAAATTGCAGGTGGAGACAGCGAGACTGCAATATATGCTGCCAAGGCTGGTGGGGATGAGGGAAAACCTGAGCCGCCAGGGCGGTACAGGCGGCAGCATGAGCAATAAGGGAGCCGGTGAGACGAAGCTGGAACTGGACAGACGTAAGATCGAACACCGCATCAGCGAGCTGAAGAGGGAACTGGGGCAGGTTTCCCGCACCAGGGAAACCATGCGGAAACGCAGGGGACAGTCAAGGGTTCCACAGGTTTCGCTTGTGGGTTACACAAATGCGGGAAAGTCTACCATTTTGAACCGTCTGGTGGAAGAGTACGGTTCAGGCAGAGAGAAAACGGTCCTGGAAAAAGATATGCTGTTTGCAACGCTGGATACCAGCGTCAGGGCAATCCATACAGGTGACAATAAGCCCTTTTTCATAGTGGATACGGTAGGATTTATCCATAAGCTGCCCCACGGGCTTGTGGAAGCTTTTCACTCGACCCTGGAGGAAGTGCGGTATGCGGATCTGGTGGTGCAGGTGGTGGATTTCTCCGATGAATATCACAGGCAGCAGGCGGAAGTGACAGAGGAAACACTGCGGGAACTGGGTGCGGCGGATATTCCCCGGATTACGGTATACAATAAAGCGGATAAATGTGAGATGCAGGAACTGCCTAAAAGAAGGGGCGATCATTTATATATGGCGGCAAAAACCGGCTGCGGCATGGAGGAATTGATCGACCTGATCAAGGAGAAGGTATATGCGGACTTTGTGGACAGATGCTTTCTCATCCCCTATGACAGGGGCAGTATAGGCGCGTATCTGATGGAAAACGCCGTGGTGCTGGAACAGGAGTACAGGGAAAACGGTCAGTATATTCGGGTAAAGTGTCATCGTCAGGATGCGGAAAAATATAAAATGTTTGAAAGCTAGTGATTTTTTGGTATGTATATGTTACAATATTTTTGGTCCGGTTCAGGGCTGGAATAAAACGGAGAATAGAAGTGGGGATTGAAGATTGAAATGAGAAAAAAAGTGTGTATGATTTCAATGGCTGCGGCAGTGACGCTGGGAATGACTGCCTGCGGCAATGCAATACCGGACATGACAGAAGCGCAGATGCAGGCGATCAGCGAGTATGCTGCGATCACTTTGCTGAAATATGATGTTGACCACAAAAGCCGTCTGGTGGATCTGGAACTGGTTGCGCAGGCCGAGGCTGAGAGACAGGCGCGGGCTGAGGCTGAGGCCTTACGGCGGGAGCAGGAGGCTGCCCAGGAGGAAGCCGGCGGCATGCGTCCCACGGAGGATACGCCCGTGATCGGGACTGACGGAGTGCCGGAGGCGGCTCCCATCACAATGGAAGAGGTTCTGAATCTGCCGGGGGGAGTGACTTTGTCATATCGCGAGATGCTGGTATGTGACAGTTATCCGGAGGGGGACGACAGCTTTTTCTCCATGTCGGCCAGTGAGGGGAATCGGTTTATTGTTCTGAAATTTGATCTGTACAATGGCAGCGGCCAGGATCAGTCCATTGACATCCTTTCCCAGGGGGCAACGTTCAACATTATAGCGAATGGAACCTTTACAAGAAGAGCCTTGACTACCATGCTGACCGATGACATTACAAGCTTTAAGGATACAGTCGCCGCGGGAAGCAGCGTGGAACTGGTGGCTGTGATGGAAGCGGAAAGCAGTGTGGCGGACAATCTTTCGTCATTGGGGCTTAACCTCAGAAGTGACACAAAGACGCATACGGCACAATTCTTTTAAAAGAACTGTTGCCTGAAATTGTAAAAAATGTAATTTTGGTGTTGACAAGTGTCGGATGTGATGATATACTCAATTTCGTTGTCGGGCAGGACAGTTGAAAAAAATAAAAAAACTGTTGACACAGCCGTAAGCTTATGGTATTCTAAATAAGCTGTCGCTGAGGCGACAACAGGAACCTTGACAAATAAACAGTGATGCAACCCTGAAAATTCCAAGAAAAGAATTA
>CANDMD010000108.1 GCA_947385725.1 uncultured Lachnospiraceae bacterium
TCCCGTCTCGCCGTGCAGGGTCTCGCCGTAGATATTCTTCCCGTCCGTACCCTCCTCCGCAGGATGGTAGACGGCTATCTTTTCATTCTCTTCAACCATCTCAAAGGCTTCTATATTGACATAATCCACACCACCGTCCGGCAGTGGCGCAGGGATACGGGGCAGATCCAGCCTCACAAAAAATTCAAACCAGCCGTCTTTTCCTCTCTTCGCCGGGATTCCCTCGGCGATCAGAACTGTTTCGTTCATTCTTCTCTTATCGATCAGTTCTGTGATGGCATCATGCATGATACCAAAAATAATCCCCCGCCTCTCGAGATCATAATAGATGTCTTCTTTCGTGACCACATTTCCGGGGAGCCAGGGAATATACGCATATGCACGGTTCCCGTTGTCCTCTATGGAGATCACAAACTCCTTTTTCCGGTAAGGATCATAGGAGGAGTCCCTGCTCTTTCCCTCTGCCTCTTCGTTCTCCTCCTTCGGTGTCTCAGGAGTCTTTCCGTTGATAAGCTTTTCACGAATCTCCTTCATGTCAGTAGCAGAGTGGATCAGTCCACAGTAGGAAGATACATCCAGCCCCGCCTCCAGTCCCAGGCGGATCTCCCTCATCTGAAAATGACTGTAAAGCCTGTTTGTATACAGGGATACATTCAACTTCTTTTCCAATCCCAGGCGGATCTCATGCATCTGCATCCAGTTATATTTTGAATCCGCATAAACAGATACATCCATCTGCTCACACAGTCCTATCCTGATCTCCCGGATCTGGGGGGCGCACATGCCGTCCTCCAGCCACCTGTCCAGGGGAACCCCGCTCTGCAGCGCAGACCTGATCTCCTCCAGGTCATATTCCTCAAACCCCCTCCTGACATAAGGAATGATATCCGTCGCAGAATAGAGGGAAAGCCTGATCTGCCGCATTGTCTCATAGCTGTACGCTGGATCCGCGTACAGGGATACATCCACTTTGTCCTTAAGCCCCATACGTATTTGTTCCATCTGCAGCCAGTTGTATTCCGGACTTGAATAGATGGAAACATCAAGCCCCTCCTCCTCGCCAAGCCGGATCTCCCTGTTTTGCGCTTTCTGGTATTCCGTATTCTCCATCATGGGAAAATGCAGTTCCAGCTGCTTATTGTCAAAAAACAAATTGTCCATATCCAAATCCATACTTTCCTTAAAATAATTCATGGCAAAATGCCATGGTATTTATGTACAAAAGATGTACAAGACGGATTAAACGCACACAACATACCCGGCTCATACGTTTGTCTTGTTGTATCAAAACATTCTCTTATTCATTTTGTCTGAAAACGGGGATAAAGATACAATGTTGAAGATTGCTTTTTTTATTATAGCAAGACAGCAGTAAAAAGTCTACTGTTTTATGCTTTTTCCGTTCCGTCTCCCTCCTGCGCCCTGCACACTTTCTCATGTCTTATCCCTGAAGTATGCATACTGAAATAACGCTTGGAAAAGCCGGATACAGAACGCTGTCCTTTGGTCTGCCCTGACTGGCTTTCTCCCCCGCATCCTGATCATTCTAATTGTTTCCATCTCTCGCAGCCGGTTCTTTCAGCGATTCCCTTGCCATCACTGCGATTCTGATCTTCACTCCGGTATCCCATTTCACAGGTCTGGCCAGCGACGGCCGGTGCGGTATTCTGGCGGGACTGTTCATCTGCTGGTCAGACTACGGTGCAGCAGGGATACCATCAGCCCCCTGCCGGGTCAGTTGCCGGACACCGATCTCTCTCCACGCGGAAAATGTCTGCGGACGGCAATATCCTGAAACTTCACGACCTTATGGACGCCAAAGCGCACAAGCTGCGGAACCCCCTGAACTGCCATGCCGTGAGACATATGGATCCCGTCCGTGCGGGAGATGAGGAGACCATGGGGTTAAAGGAACCGGTCTCTGCCATCAACGGGCGCGTCCGGCGTGACACCCGGCTATTGTACGGCGATCGAGGCAGATCAGACGATGATACAAAAACGGTTTAAGTAAACCGTCACGTAATATGAATGAAAATTCATTTTGCGGTTGACAATTCATGGAAGTTGTTGTAGTGTAATCTATAGTTATTCATGCAGCGCGCGAAAGCCCGGTCAGCGGACGCGCAAATTTTAGAAAGAAGGAGGTAACGCTATGTCTAACAGGTTGACTAAGAGCACTCTTATTGCTTTATATTATTCTTCAAATGCAGTTGCCCCGGAATATGACAGTGAAGTTTAGCGCCTGAAAAGCGGATTGTTTTAAATCCACATTTACGCTGTTCTGAGTCCATGGTAAACTGCCATGGACTTTTTTAGCTTTGCTTGTCTCTCCCCGTGTCTATGGCAGTTCGCCCGTCACATTCCGATTGTATTTGCAATATGAGAAAACTCTTCTCACACTTTTTCTGTGGCCGCACGGTCCATTATCCGTGCAGAAATGAGGGAAATTTTGAAAAAAGTATCAAGCTATATCATGGAACATTTCTGGGGATACCTGGCGGCAGTCCTATGTCTCATTGTCGGTGTGGCGCTGGATATGCTCTCCCCCCAGCTTACAAAGCTGATGATCGACGACGTGATCACCGGCGGGAGGCTGGAAATCTTAAACTATTTGATCCTTGGATTTCTCATCATAGGTCTGGGAAAATGTCTGTTTATGTACACCAAGGAATTTCTGTTCGACTTCATCAGCGCCAAAATCTGCGCCCAGATGCGCCGGAATCTGTTCCGCCATCTCCAGGGTCTTTCCGCGGATTTTTACGACAGGAACAACACCGGCGAACTGATGGCCCGGGTGAAAGAGGACGTAGACCATATCTGGGATGCATTAAGCTATGTGGGGATGCTTTTGATCGAAGTGACCGTACATACCACTCTGGTACTGACCTGCATGTACCGGCTGAGCCCGAAGCTGACCCTGATCCCCACCGCAGCCATGATCTTCTGCGGGATCCTGGCGATCTTCCTGGAGCGCAGGCTGGATCAGGTCTACGATGAGATCAGCGAGGAAAACGCCCGGCTGAACACTGTGGCGGAGGAAAACCTGGCAGGCGTCCGCACGGTGCGGGCATTTGCCAGGGAGAAATTCGAGATCAGGAAATTCCTCTCCCACAACAAACGCTATTATGAACTGAACATGAAGCAGTCTAGGGTCTTTGTGAAATACCATCCGCTGTTCACCCTGGTCACAAAGCTGCTGCCCCTGGTGGTACTCCTTGCAGGCGGCGTGATGGTCATGCGGGGCGACACTGTGGGAGGGGTACCTTTTACCCTTGGCTCCCTGGGCGCCTTTGTGGAATACTCCAACAATATTGTGTGGCCCATGGAAATGCTGGGCTGGCTTACCAACAGCTTCTCCTCCGCCGTGGCATCCAACCGGAAACTGAAAAAGATATACAAAGAAACCCCCACCATCCGGGAAGAGGAAGCGCCTAAGCTGCTGGAAAAGGTAAAAGGCGAGATCGCCTTCGAGCAGGTAGGCTTCCGGCGTGATAACACGGAAATCCTGAGAGACATCAGCTTCCATGTGTCTGCCGGCTCCACCCTGGGCATCATGGGCGCCACCGGCTCCGGCAAGACCTCCATGGTACAGCTGCTGCAGAGGCTCTACGACTGCACGGAGGGACGTATCCTGCTGGATGGCACGGACATCCGCAGACTGTCACTGGGGCAGCTTCGGGAGAATATTTCCGTGGTGACCCAGGATGTATTCCTGTTCTCCGACACCATCTCCGACAACGTGCGCCTGGGGAAGCAGGCACTCACCGACTTTGAGCTGGTAAAAACGGCCTCCCAGGCGGCGCAGGCTTCGGAGTTTATCGAAAAGCTGGAATCCGGCTATGACACCGTGATCGGGGAGCGGGGCGTGGGACTGTCCGGCGGCCAGAAACAGCGCATCAGCATTGCCCGCGCCCTGGCGAAGAAAAATCCCATTCTGGTGATGGACGACTCCACCTCCGCCCTGGATATGGAGACGGAAGCCGCCATCCAGCAGACCCTGAACGAACTGCCGGATACCACGAAGATTATCATCGCCCACCGGGTCAGCGCCGTATGCCATGCAGATGAGATTCTGTTCCTGGAGGACGGCCGGATCGCGGAACGGGGCACACACGAAGAATTATTAGCCCAAAAAGGGCTTTACTATGAAACCTGGCAATTACAGATGGGAGGTGCCATTTATGCCGATTAATTCCTTCAAGGAAGATGAGCGCACCGTGGAACAGGGAAAAGCAAAAACCCTGCTGCGGCTGTTCTCCTATCTTCTGGCTTATAAAAAAGAAATCCTGCTGGTACTCTGTATCATGCTGTTCTGCGTGGGCGTGTCCCTGGCGAACCCGCTGTTCGTGGAGACCGCCATCGACGGTTACATTGGCACGGGGAACCTCACAGGGCTGGTGAAGCTGATCCTCTTTGCCCTGGGGCTGAATATCGGAATGGTTCTGTTTACCAAGCTGCGGATGCACATTATGAACCGCGTGTGCAACAGTATCTTAATGACCATCCGGCAGGAACTGTACACCCATATCCAGACACTGGACTTTCACTTTTTTGACAGCCGCCCTACGGGCAAGATCCTCTCCCGCATCATCGGGGACGTGAACTCCTTGAAGGATGTGCTGGGGAACTGTGTGACCACCCTGATCCCCGACTTTATCACGATCTGCGCGGTCATTGCCATCATGCTGGTGAAAAGTCCGGCGCTGACGGCTGCGTCCCTGGGCGCCCTGCCCCTCCTGGCGGCAGGCGTCTGGTATATCCAGACACGCTCCCATAAGAGATGGCAGCTGTTCCGAAAAAAGGCGTCCAACATGAACGCTTTCGTCCATGAGGATCTGTCCGGTATGCGCATCATCCAGAGTTTCCACGCGGAAGCAGAGACGGACGACACCTTTTACCAGCTTACGGAGGAGCACAGAAAGGCTTTCACCAGCGCCTGCCGTATCAACGATGCCATCGGCTCCGTCATTGATTTCTGCTGGGGTTTAAGCACCGCGGCCCTCTATTATGTGGGGATCGTCGTACTGGGCACGGATCAGGTATCCGTGGGAACGCTGCTGGCTTTCGGAAGCTACATCGGCATGTTCTGGCATCCCATCATGAACCTCAGCGATTTCTACAAACAGCTGATCACAAACCTGGCAGCTGCGGAGCGTGTCTTTGAAGTCCTGGACACCCCCTCGGAGATTACGGACGAACAGGCTACAGGAGAACTCTCCTCCATACGGGGGGAGGTGGTCTTCGACCAGGTTTCTTTCGCCTACTCGGACGCCCCTGATGTCATGGTGCTGGAGGATGTGTCTTTCCGCATCAGGCCGGGCGAGACCATCGCACTGGTAGGGCCTACGGGCGCAGGCAAAACCACCATTGTCAACCTGATCAGCAGATTTTACAACGCCACCAGGGGGCATGTGCTGATAGACGGAAAAGACGTGCAGGAAGTGACCCTGCACTCTCTCCGCTCCCAGATGGGCATCATGACCCAGGACAATTTCCTCTTTACCGGAACGGTCATGGATAATATCCGTTACGGGCGGCTGGACGCCACGGACGAGGAATGCATTACCGCGGCCAAGGCGGTGAATGCCCATGAATTTATCATGAAACTGGAGAAGGGGTATGACACGGAGCTTTCAGAGCGGGGCGGCGGCCTGTCCGTTGGGCAGAAACAGCTGCTTGCCTTTGCAAGAACCTTCGTCTCCATGCCCGGCATTTTGATCCTGGACGAAGCCACCTCCAGCATTGACACTAAGACAGAGGTACTGGTGCAGAACGGGATCGAGGCACTGCTGGCGGGGCGGACTTCCTTTGTGATCGCCCACAGGCTCTCCACGATCCAGCGGGCTGACAGGATCTTTGTGATCGACAATAAGGGGATCCTGGAGGAAGGAAGCGCGAAGGAACTGATGCAGAAGAAGGGGGCTTACTATAAGCTTTACATGGCACAATTTACACAGGCCACGCCGGAGGCTGCGCAGTCACCTGCAAACACAGAAAATCATCTGTATCATCAGATACATGAGGTAGAATATGATCAAGCTGGAATGGCTCAATGAGGCCAATGCGCCTAAAGTAATGCAAATCCAAAGGGATGATGTTCCCGTCTGCTTTGCCGAGGACATTGCCTACACCATGAAACTGGCAACGTAAGGAGACGAAAATAATCTGCGCGGACACTGCTATGCCGTCAAGCATGGAGAGCAGTATGTAGGGATTCTCTTAATCGGGGAAGCCATTCCGGAAAGCGCTGACCCTCCTGAATTAAAAGGAAAAGACTATTTCCGCATCATAGGATTTGTAATCGACAAAAGATACCGCAGACAGGGTATCGGTTCCAAAGCATTAAAAGCCGCAATAAATGAGATCTATCGCGAGTACGGACATCTTCCAATCCTTTTGGAGTGTCATAAAGACAACAAAGCTGCGCTTGATTTTTATAACAAAATGGGATGCAGAAATACCGGCATCCTACATGAGCAGGATTACTATTTTATACTGTAGGTTGACACATTTTGATCAGGTCTTTATAATGATGTAATCATGGCAGAACAAAAGAATATCATTACTCTCACACAGGCGGAAACAAGGCGCCTGCAGACAATGGAAAAAAGATATAAAAACGCCGCCCGGGCAAAATTCGAAGCCCGGACGGCTTATTTCCATTCCATTACCGGAGGCCATTACACCTCCATCACGATCCGCGACCAGAAGACCCGCTGGGGCAGCTGTTCTTCCCGGGGGACGCTGTCCTTTAATTACCGCCTGATCTTCGCTCCCCCGCGAGTGCTGGACTATGTGGTAGTCCATGAGCTCTGCCACCTGACCCACATGAATCATTCCAAGGATTTCTGGAACATGGTGGCCTCCGTCATGCCGGACTACAGACTCTGTAAAGACTGGCTGAAGGAACACGGCCATGAACTGACACTGGAAAACCATCTGCGGAGACAGGGAATCCCCATCACACTGTGAAAGTCAGCGGTTTTCATCCACATAGATCTGCGCCCTGCTCTGGATAACATTCGCCACATCCCGGGCACTCTTCTGTCCGCTGTAGAACGCACCCATCTCCTCATTGATGATATTGAACACACTGTCATTGTAATAGTACGCCCGATCCACCGATGAAACAAAGTTTACGATCTGATCCACCTGTTCCTGGGACAGCGGCGGCAGAGGAATATCCTCCCCGTTGATCCAGTAGGTTTCCTCATACTCCTCTTCCTGTCCGTTCTCATCCGTATAAGTAGGCTTCTTCGTTGCTTCCTGAGCCTGTTCCATGAATATCTGCTTATGGATCGACAGCCCGTAGTTTTCCTCGCGCTGATATTCTTCTGTCAAATAAAAGCGGATAAATTCCCATGCCCCATCCAGGTTTGCAGACTTTGCAGAAAGCACATAGGGCTGGTTTGCACTGATATAGGAACCCTTACCGCTCTCGGTAGGAAAACCGATAAACGTGACAGGCTCTCCAATGTTGCCGTTCAACTGATAGTTCAAATTCCTGATATTACCTATCCACAGCTGCATCAGCAGCGTCCTGTTGTCGCGGTACTGTGATTCCTGCGTCGTCCAATAATTGTCATCACTGTATAAAGAATCCCAGTTGATCTCCTCGGGCAGAGTCTTGGCATATTCCATCATATTGATAAAATTATCTGAGTTAAAGGAACACTTTCCTGTCTTTACGTCGATAAAATCATTGCCACAGTACTGCATTGCCATGCTCATGAAACCTTCTCTTGTGACCTCCCCGATGGCCTGGGCGCCTTCTCCCATGCCGGAAACCACCTGCTGCATCTCTTCCAGTGTCCATCCGGTTCTGTCACCCACCAGGGAAGTCTTGGCAACCATGGTAACCACGCTGAAACTCGGCACCACATAGTACAGGGTTCCGTCTACGGAATAAGCATCAAATACGTTCTGCATAAATTCCACCTGTGATAATTCCGGATCCTGTTCGATCAGACTGCCCACATCCGCCAGCAGCCCCTTTGCAATGTAATTCTCAACGGGCAGGCCGTCAGTAATCAGGATATCAGGCATTCCGCCTGTCACAATGTCATTATTCAGTTTTGTAACACCCGCAGTGTAATCATCATAGCTGTTGTAGCTGTCATACTCTTTCAGCACCACCCTGTAGTTATCATTGGATCTGTTAAATTCCACTACCCTCTGCCGCATATCGCTGCCCACATAATTACCGGCAAACACAATCACAGCTTTGTCAGGAATATCCGCTGGATCCCTGTAGGTGAACAAGGCGCCTTTTATCTCTTCCCCGTAATTCTCATTGAAAATCCCCACAAATCTGTCTTTATCCAATTCAACCAGCCCATAGAAGTTGGAAATATTTACATCGGAATTGACAAAGTCCATCTTCTTGGTGACTTCCGTGTCTCCCTGATTGTAAGTGTATACGCCGTCACCCATGGTAAAGATCAGATCACTGTTCGCTCCCGCGCTCATAGTGCCAAAACCATTCCAGCCATAGGATGCAGGCATATCAGCAGGCTCTCCCAGGGTATCCTTTTCCAGGTCGTACACTGCCAAATAGTTCTTCATCCAGTCATTCTCATCCGAGTAGGTGATCAGGATCGTACCGTCTTCCCGCTCGATCATGTTCTGCCGGTTGTTCAGGATTTGGGTGGTTTCCTCTGACAACGGCGTTCTTTCAGAAACCGTGCCGTCACTGCCCACATCCATCCTGTATACATTATCACCTCCAAGCAGCAGCTTCACACTGCCGTCTTTTCCTGCGATCAGGCTGCTGACATAAAGCCATTCCGCACCTTCCTCATTAGACTGCAAGCCTTCCAGTTCCGTCTCCCAGAGTTTGCTTCCGTCCTCATTCCAGCTGCATACGTAGACATGTCTCTCACTGACAGTCTGCTCCGGATTGCTGTAATCCTCAAAACTGTAGTTTTTGATACCAAATATTTTCCCATCGGAGGCTATCCTGAATGTGCCAAAGTTTGTATACTCCCAAGTATCGGAAGACATCCCCGGATCCACAGCCATGTCATCCATAATTCCATCTTCCGTTGCGGGGACAGAATCTCCTTCTCCCCCTGTACCTTCTGTCACTGCCGGGGCAGAATCGCCTTCTCCTTCCGTGCCGTCCCCGGAACCTTCCTCCCCATTGGAGGTATCAAGTTTGATTACCTGCACATCGGAGCCGTCTTCGTTTAAGGTAATAATATTGTATTGCGTTTCATCGCTTACCGACCAGTCGTTACATTCCGCCACCATATAGATTTTACCGTCACGGTACATGGTATTGTATACATTGATATACCCGTTTTCGGGATCTACAAGCCTGGGGAAATCAAATTCTTCCACCTTATAGACATATTCCTTCGCCAGATCCGCATTGGCAGCACTGCTGCCGCCACCCCCGCCATTTCCTCCGCTTCCACGGTTTCCGCCGCTGCCGTCAGATCCGCCGCAGGCGGTAAAACCTGCCGTCATGGCAAATGCAAGCCCCACCGCCAATGACTTCTTCAACCACTTTCTCATAATTCTCCTCCTATTTCTTTTATGGGTCCTCCTATTCCATGAGTCTCCCTCTTTCATGTTTCATGAATTTTTCTCTTTCATGCGTTTTCCTCTTTTGTGAGTTTTTCTCTTTTGCGAGTTTTTCTCTTTTGTGAGTTTTTCTCTTTTGTGAGTTTTTCTCTTTTGTGCGTTTTTCTCCTTTGTGAGTTTTTCTCTTTTGTGAGTTTTCTCTTTTGTGAGTTTTCTCTTTTATAAGTCCTCCTCTATATCCCAGTCGCTCTCCTTACCCCTTTTACGTTTACTCTTATGGGCTTTTCCTTCTGTCAAGGGCTTCCCCGCTTCTTTTTGGGACCGTCTCTTCTCCCTCAGGCGCTCCACCAGCCGCTCCAGCTTATCCTTGCCCTTCAGCCGCGCGTCACGCAGCGTCCAGCCCTTGTGTCTCCACCAGAAGATAAAGGCGATCAGCAGCAGGATCATGGGATATAAAAGGGTGATCAGCATCAGCAGGGTCAAAGCCGTCAGAATATCCTCATACCCTTTCGCAATATTTTCCCAGTAGGGATAAATAATACCCTTCCCGTTCATGGAGCGGACACCAAACTGTCCGATCATTTTCAGACGGGACAAAAGAGAGTAACGGGAACTGTTCTCCACCACCTCCGTGGTCTTCTCGTCAGCGCCCAGCTTTTCCTTTACATAATTATATGCGAAACCGGTAACCGGATCCGGCATGACAATCTCATAATGGTTGATCCCATAGCTGATTCCCAGCGTTTCCAGCGTATCCATGGAAACATAGACCAGGGTGCTCTCCAGTCCTGCCGCTTCCGCCAGACGGCCGGAGGGCCGTTCCACCACTCCCGTCACAATATGGGGGATGCCGGAAATATACACCGTCATGCCCGCCACATCGGGAGAACCGAACAGCTGCCATGCGGCATCTTCGTCAATCACGCAATAGTCCTGCATCAGATCGTTTCCCGAAAAATAGGAACCGTTCAGCAGCTTAAGAGGATGGAACAGGAAAAAATCCCCTCCGATCCCAATGGCGTCCGCGGAGACCGATGTCTTGTTATTGGTCAACGTAATCTTGCCGTCCGCACTGTAAGCGTCCGCCCACAGCCTGGCCCCGGGATTCTCTGACTCCTGCTCCACGGAAGCGTCCGTCAGGGCGCTGTCTATGCCGTGCTCAAACATCTGAATGGTATCCCTCGTGGTCTCGGAATCTGCGGCAAAGAAGCAGCTGACCTGAGCCGTATTCTTCCGGTCACCCCACCTCCCTGCCATCTGCTGGGTATCCTGTGCGCCTATGATATGGTTTGTCGTAAAAAGCAGGATCAGAAAGATCAGGAAAGAGATTCCCCCGCTTATTCCCAACATAATTTTTTTCATAGTCTGCCTCATTTCCACTTTCTGTCATCCAAACTTAATTTTCCGCCAGCCTTACCAGCTTGCCTGCCTCCACAGGCTTGGTAGAGGTGGTGATCACAGGATCATAACCCGTCAGCATTCCCGAACTGACCGCCGACTGGCTGTCATCGCTGGCGAGAACCTCCACATCCACACGGGTCGCATAATAGCGGGTTCCCAGAGGACTGGACTTGGACGTCACCACCAGTATGAATTTACCGTTGTTATCCTCACGGATAGCGTTGTTGGGCACAATGTAGTCGTAATTGGCGCTCTTCTGTCCCACGGAAATATTCAGGGTCTGCCCTGCCGTAACCGCGCCGGTCACATCAAAGGTAAGAAGCTTTTTCTGTCCAGGATCGTTGGGATCCGGCTTGATGCTCGCCAGCGTCACCTCCACATCATCGAACCTCCACGCGTTGACCAGATCCGCCTTGTCCCCTACGGCCAGGCGCTTTGCCTGCTCATTGGTAACGGAAAAGCTCATGGAGAATCCTTTGCCCTCGGGCTGCAGCACAGCCACAGGCGTAGCCGCCGAAGTCGTGGTTCCCGCGGTGACGTTGATCGCCGTAACCGTACCGGAGATATCCGCCGTCACAGTGGCTCCGATGGATTTCGCCGTCAGTTCATCCACCTTCTCCTGGGCCTTGGTGATGGCGTCCATCTGTTCTCCCAGATTCAGCCCCTGCCCCAGTGCCCCTGTCAGTTCTGTCAATGCATCTGTCTTCTCATCCAATACCGCCTTTGCATTGGTAAGCTGCTCATTGATAGATGCAAGCTGCTGTTTGATGTCTCCCTCAGTCACAGCAGTCTTACCTGCCAAAGCATTCTGCGCTCTTTTCAACTCCAAATCACAGTTATTATAATCTATGGTAGCAACCTTTAAAACCGCTTCCGCATCTAAAATGTCCTTTTGGTTCTTCTCTAAAGCCGCCTGCAGGTTTGTTATCCGGATTAACGCATCTGCAACTACCACCGCATCACCGCTGCTGACGCTTAACTGCGAATAATAATCCATTTCGTTTTCCCATTGGGTTTTATATCCCTTCAAGGCTTCCAGATTATTTTCAGCAGCTGTCTTAGCCGCTTCGGCATTGCTTTTCTCTGCCGTTGCATTATTTACCCAGTTCTGTAAGTCTTTCAATTCCCCATCCCTGATGGATGCATTCGTGCTTTGATTGGTCAGTACAGCAGCCTGTTCCGTCAAGTCATCCACCCGCTTCTGGGCATCCTTAACCGCATTCTGGGCATTGGTAAGCCGCTGCCTGTAAGTCGTTACAGAAACATTACTGTTATAAACCTGCAGCGCCGCCACCGTGGTCGCATCCGACAGCAGTGCTTTCTCATAAGCGCTCCATGCCTGATCCAGCGCGTCCTGCGCCGCCTGTAGTTCCTCGCTCTCCTCGTCTGCCAGATACAGGATCACATCGCCCTTCTCCACGAAGTCGCCCACACGGACAGCAACGCTGTCCACCTTGCGTGACTCCTTCACTTCAATATTATAGGGATCACCGCTCTCCACCACGCCTGAACCACGGATCTTCGCCGTGACGGTTCCAGACTGCACATACTGGATCGCCACCTCAGGCAGGGAATAATTCATGATTGTGTTGGAAAAGAAAGTGAGAACCAACATCACCGACAGGAAAAAGATCGGAAGAGCGTCGTGTAGGGAAAGAGTGTTCTG
>CANDMD010000109.1 GCA_947385725.1 uncultured Lachnospiraceae bacterium
ATCCGTATAGTTCTGATCGGTAAAAAGAGGAATCAACTCTTCCCCGAATATGAGCTCCAATGGTTCCAGCGCATTCCGCAGGTTCTCACCGATCATGTGCTGAAGCTTACAGCCGTCGCCTCCCATGGTATTTTGCTGATTGATGCCCAGCAGATAGTCGGTGCTGATCTCCAGCATACGTGCGATGGAAGGCAGGATCGACGTATCGGGGAGGCTCATACCCCTCTCCCATCTGCTCAATGCCTGCGGAGTGACACCGAGCCTGTAGGCCAGTTCCTCCTGGGTCATATTTTTATTTTGACGGCAGACGGACAATCTGCTTCCGATCTGTTGCGTTTCACTTGTCATATTGATCATTTCCTTTTTATCTCCCTTCATTCCCGTAAGCTTGCTACAGGGTATTTGGCTTTGGAAGCGAGGTTTTCTGGGCGCTTCCTTTCTGTCCCCGACTTTTGTCCTGGAAGGTGGGAGTCCCGGGATCAGCCATCCTCCGACAGGGCTGCGCTTCCGAAAAAGCGCATGTTCGGTTTCTGTTTACAGGATAGCAGAAAGAAAAAGGAATGTAAAACAACTGTAAGTTTATCCACTGGTAAACCGTGTGAAATTGACAACAATTTTGACAACAGATTTTATAGGAACTATGCTGAACAGTACTTGATAATACTTTTCGGAGAAACTGTTTACAGTTTCTCCGGCTCCGGATATTCCACCCCGAAGGTATCCACAGTGACAGTCTCCATCACCTGGTTTTCGTAGGGTCTGTCCTCATAGGTGGGTGTCTCGGCGATGCGGTCCACCACGTCCATACCCTCGATCACCTTCCCGAACGCCGCATAGCTGCCGTCCAGGTGGGGGGCATTCTTATGCATGATGAAGAACTGGCTGCCTGCGGAATCAGGATCCATGGATCTGGCCATGGACAGGACGCCGGCGGTGTGCTTCAAATTGTTCTCCACCCCATTCTGGGCAAACTCACCCTTGATACTGTAGCCGGGATCGCCCATTCCGGTGCCCTCCGGACAGCCGCCCTGGATCATGAAGCCCCGGATGACGCGGTGGAAGATCAGGCCGTCATAGAATTTCCTATGGATCAGGCTGATGAAATTATTGACGGAAATGGGGGCGATATCGGGATATAACTCCAGCTTTATGATGCCTCCGTCTTTCATTGTAATGGTAACCACGGGAATTTTTTTCATATTGGGATTCCTTTCTGGTTTTGTATTCCGTCCCGGTCTCCGCGTCCGGGACGCTTCTGATTCACTCGGACAATGAGCCGGGTCAATTGTGTTGCCATTGTGCCTCTGCCTGTAGGGGCATTAAGCCAACACAGCGTGCTTTCCTCATAAGATAATACACAAAATAACCCGTGTGTGCAAGTCCTTTCTTGAGGCACTATAGGTATTCAAAAATACCTTGAATGGCGTCAGATATATTGATCCGATTTCCATCCATGTAATCATAATAGAATTTTTAAACGCTGAAGTAAAAAGTATAGTATAATTATAACAGGCAGGGACAAATTCATAACAGGGGAAGCCGGAGATTATGTATTACTATAAGGAATACCAATTTAACATAGACGGGGCAGAACGAACCTTTGTCATTACGGACCGCGAGGAATGGGCACGGAAGCTGCGGGCCGCAGGGGTGCCGGTGGCAGTCTATCTTCATCCGGGAAATGAGGACCAGAATTTGTCTGACTTTCTGTATGCGGTGGAGGATCCGGAGGATATTGACCCGGATTATATGGAAAAGGCGTGCCGCAGGCTGCTGGGGCTGCCCTGGGAGGTCCTGGGGACGGCGCGGTGCCTGGTCAGGGAGACGACGGTGGAGGATGTGGAGGCGTTTTATGAGATATACAGGCATCCTGCGATTACGGAATTTATGGAAGACCTTTATCCGGAAAAGGAACAGGAGAGGGAATATATCCGCCAGTATATCGATCAGGTCTATACCTTCTGGGAGTTCGGCGTCTGGACCGTGGTGGAGAAAGAAAGCGGTGCCGTCATCGGCAGGGCGGGCTTTTCTTACAGGGAAGGCTTTGAAGAGCCGGAGATAGGTTTTATGATAGGAGTCCCCTGGCAGCGGAGGGGTTATGCGGAAGAGGTCTGCCGCGCCATCCTGGACTATGGGCGGGATGTACTGGGATTTGGCACGGTGCAGGCATTCGTGCGCACAGGGAACGAGGCATCTATGAAGCTGTGTGAAAAATTGGGGCTATATAATGCAGGGATTGTCAATATTGAGGGGAAGGAACATTTCAGGTACATAACCGCCTGGGATTCACAGTGATTTCATGAAAAAGGCGAATGCTTCTCTAATGCTGACAAAGGACTTTTCCTTAATGTGTGTTCTAATTTTTGAGGCCAAGGCTGGCGTGTGAGCGATCAATTTGGCTCTTGCTGGCTCTTGCTTTCCGGGTATAAAGCGTTTAAAATATCCATAAAGCAATCATTTATAAATCACAGTGTTTGCACATTTTTTAACAGTCTATGATATTGCCCCATGACTTATTCAAATATAGGAACTGGGATATTGGCGAAGGGAAATCATATATGGAAGGAGAAGTGCAGGATGGATTATGAGGAATATGAAAAGCAGTGCAAAGAAATAAGGGCGGAAAATGATAACCTATTGAAGATATGCGAAGAGGATTTAAAGTCAAAAGGGCTTTCTGAGCAGACCATAGGCAGGCATATTTCCAATGTTGACTTCTATATTAATGAATACCTGCTGCGTGAGGATGCCAGGACAATGGAAGAGGGTGTGGCGGCAATAGATACGTTTCTGGGGTATTTTTTCATTCGGAAATGTATGTGGTCCACACCAGGGACAATCAAAAGCACGGCGGCAACCCTGACGCTGCCAATCCATTTTGCTGGTTTTGAGAGGCCGATATACTGAGAGTGACAGCCATTTCGCATATGAAATATGCTGGTCTGGCGGGAGGGAGTATGGATATGCCGAGGACGGTGAATATTGGATGCCAGGATTTTGAAACGATCAGAAGGGAAGGATACTTCTACGTGGACAAGACCCTGTTTATCAAGGAATGGTGGGAGCGGGCTGACGTAGTGACATTGATTTCCCGTCCCAGACGTTTCGGGAAGACGCTGGCTATGAGCATGTTGGAAAAATTTTTTCCGCAGAATATGTGGACAGGGGAAGTCTGTTTGAAGGACTGGCTATCTGGGAGGAAGAAAAGTTTCGCAGCCTGCAGGGAACGTATCCGGTGATCATGCTTAGCTTTGCGGACGTGAAGGAAACTTCCTTTGCCCAGGCCAGGAAAACGATCTGCCGTATTATCAAGTTATTATATGATAAATTTGATTTCCTGTTGGAAGGAGAACTTTTAAGCGAGAGCGAAAAAGATGATTTTCGTCGGATATCAGTGGAAATGGAGAATAATACGGCGGTATTTTCCCTGAAAATGTTGTCCATTTATTTGTCTCGTTACTATGGGAAAAAGGTGATTATTCTTTTGGATGAATATGATACCCCTATGCAGGAGGCTTATGTGAATGGGTACTGGAAGGAACTTGCGGATTTTACCAGAAGCCTTTTCAATGCTACTTTTCAGACGAACCCTTATCTGGAACGTGCCATCATGACAGGAATTACCCGGATCGGCAGGGAATCCATGTTCTCGGATCTGAACAATCTGGAGGTTGTTACTGTCACAGCGAGAAAATATGAGGACAGTTTTGGCTTTACGGAGGAGGAAGTGTTTGAGGCGCTGGACGAATTTGGATTGTCTGACAGGCGTGGGGAAGTGCAACAGTGGTATGACGGTTTTGTGTTTGGGGATTATGCCGATATTTATAATCCCTGGTCGATTATTAATTATCTGGACAAAGGGAAAGCGGCTCCCTACTGGGTCAATGCCAGTGGTAATTCCCTGGCGGGGAAACTGATCCAGGAGGGAAGCCCGGAAATGAAAATGACCATGGAAGAATTGCTTCGGGGAGGGTGTTTGCGGACTGTCCTGGATGAGCAGATTGTTTTCAGTCAGTTGGATCAGGGAGACGATACGATCTGGAGCCTGTTTCTTGCCAGTGGATTTCTGAAGGTGGTATATACGGAGTTTGATATGGAAAGCGGGGAGACAGTGTATGACCTGAAGCTGACCAATATGGAGGTGCGGATCATGTTCCGGCAGATGGTCAGAGGATGGTTTGGGGGCAGATGCCGTCCGGTTCATAATGCGTTTCTACAGGCGCTGCTCGTAGGTGATGTAAAGGCAATGAACGTATATATGAATAAGGTCGCCCTACAGACATTCAGCTGTTTTGATACCGGAAATCATCCATCAGATTCGGAGCCGGAACGCTTTTACCACGGTTTTGTATTAGGAATGATGGTGGAACTGGCTGACAGGTATATCCTGACCTCTAACCGTGAAAGCGGCTTCGGCAGGTATGATGTGATGCTGGAGCCCAGGCAAGGGAATGGGACCGTGGATCAAGTGGCTGTCAATGCAGGCGGTAATCCTTGTGGCAGTGACGCGATTATTTTGGAATTCAAGGTACAGGATAGGGAAGAAGAGGCTGAGTTGACTGATACGGTGAAGAGTGCCTTGGAACAGATTGAAAGACAGAACTATGAGGCGATACTTTTGGCAAAGGGGATTCCCAGGGAACGTATCCGCAAATATGGTTTTGCTTTTTGTGGGAAACGGGTGCTGATCGGATGATGTTCTGTCTGGGGGATGAGGAGGCCAGACAGAACAAGCGGCTTTACTGGTGATTCCGGGCAGGGCAGATCAGTAGGAGTCTGTGAAGTGCCCTGGTGCATTCCACATATAAAAGCTTTTTATCCTCCTCCGTGCAGTCGTCCCCCAGAACCGCGTCACAGATTATGACTGCGTCAAATTCCAGTCCCTTTGACAGATATGCAGGCATGATGAATATCCCTTTCAGGCTGTCTGCCATACTGTCTTTTATGAGCCTGAGTTTGATCCTTTTTTTCAGGTCCTCATATAGCTGTGATGCCTTTTTTGCCGTCTTACAGATCAGGCCGATGGATTCCAGGCCTTTTTCCCGACAAAGGATGGTTTCCTGCAGGATGCCGTCAAGCAGTTTATCATGGCTGTCGGGCGTGAGGATCTCTGGCCTGTCCCCTGAACGGTTGAAACTCTCTATCTGGGGTCTGCAATCTATGAACTGTAAGCTGAAATCCAGTATTTCATTGGTGCACCGAAAGCTTTTATCCAGCATGACAAGGCCTGCATTTTTCCTGTCCAGTATCCTTTGTATTTCTTCATAGAGGGACAGGCTTTCCGGTTTGGCGAGGGTCTGGTTGATATCGCCGAGAACCGTGAAGCGGGCATTTGGAAAGAGCAGCCGGAAAATTTCGTATTGGAGGGTATAGTAGTCCTGTGCTTCATCGATCACCACCTGCCGGATGCTGCGGTATTCTGTGTTTCCGTATATTTTCAAATGGAGATAAGCGGCCGCTGTGGCGTCGTCATAACACAATTGCCCCGCGTTCAGGTTTAACAGCGTAAATTCCCTGATATCTGCGGGGATATCCTGATCTCTGCCGTGAAAATCTGAAAAGATCCTGCCATACAGGCTGACCACGTCAAGTTCCGTAAACTGCCGGATCTCCTGTCGGATCAGGTTCCTCTGTTCCCCGTCGCCGCGTTTTCTTGCTGTGCCGAAGATCTTTTCCAGACAATAGTCTTCCAGCTGGAGTAATCTTGTGCCAAGAGGAATGTGAGGTCTGCGCATCGTCCATAAGCGCATTTCCTCGCCGGTTACGATACAGCTGCCGTTGTAGTGGAGATCCTGGAACGGAATCCATCGCAGCGGGATTTCAGGCAGAAAGTCGTCCAGCATCCTCCGAAATGTCTCTGACATTTTGAATTCCGCGCTTTTTTGAATGACTGATTGGTAAGCATTGTCTGTCATCAGGTGTTCCAGGAATGTATTTCTTGACTCCGCCCGCTGTCCCTTCAATATTTTTCGGAGGATATCGTCAAAAGTGGCAGAGCCGACATTTTCCTCCCCCAGTTCTGGCAGTACGCTGGAAATGTACTGTTCAAACACGGAATTTGGAGAT
Source organism: uncultured Lachnospiraceae bacterium (assembly GCA_947385725.1). Taxonomy (GTDB): domain Bacteria; phylum Bacillota; class Clostridia; order Lachnospirales; family Lachnospiraceae; genus Acetatifactor. Next base: position 6,067 of record CANDMD010000109.1, read on the forward strand.
AGGATCATGATATTGTTTGCGGACAGATTGGACTGTAGACCCTGATACATGAGGTATGCTGCCCTGTGGAGCGCGATGGAGGTCTTTCCGCTTCCGGCCACGCCCTGCACCATCAGAAGGTCGTTTTCCATGTTCCTGATAACAATGTCCTGCTCCTTCTGGATAGTCTCCACAATCGCTTTCATTTGGGGAGAGGTGTTTTGGGACAGCAGCTGCCTCAAAAACGCGTCGCTTATGTTCCTGTCCGCGTCAAAATAGAATTTTAATGCCCCCTTTTCAATCTCGTACTGCCGTTTTAAGGTCAGCTCGCCTTCTATCCTGCCGCCGGGAGCCTCGTAAAATGCTTTTCCGGGCATACACCGGTAAAAAATGCTGGCAATGGGGGAACGCCAGTCATATACGTAAAATTCCCGGGTTTTCTTTTCTGTCAGGGAAGAGCGGCCGATATAAACCTGTTCTGCCTGGGATTCCCCTTCAAACCGGAAGTCAATCCTGGCAAAATAGGGGCTTTCGATGATTTTCTCCAGGCGGCGTATCCTGCGTGCTTCCTCGTCGTGGTCCAGGACACTTTCCTCAATGTGGCCTATGCATTGGCTCAATTCCACGATAGCCTCGAAGTCGTCGGAACTGGTGAGACCGGTAACGCCATGTGTGGCATGCTCCCGGATGTCCCTCTTGGCCTCCAGGATAGCCTGTTCTTTCTCCTGCAGGGATTCCCTCGCCTGTGCCAGCTGCGCTTCGGCGACAGCAATCGTTTCCCGCAGCCGTGTTTCCTCCAATATTGTTTCCGCCCGATCTTTTCCCATAAGAATCCTGCCTTTCTATAAGTTGTGAGTTCCCCCACTTAAGCTCATGCCGACTCCCGGTACAAACGATCATGAAAAGTTACTGTTATAACTCATGGATCTGTCGACCCACGTTCTCATGCGGACGGGGAACTTATATTCACGGGTGTATGCCCGCTGAGCCGGCGTGTGGGCTGTGACGGAATCAGGCTATCATATAATGTGCCAAAATAACAGACTTGTTATTTACGGTTTTTTGTGTTATATTAACATCATGGAGAGGAAAACGGTGTTGGGCGTTTTCCTCTCCATTTGTTTCCGGGGAAATGATGCAAAAATGATCAAAATATGATGCCAATATGTGGAAAATCTGATGCATTTTTTGTGCAATGTTGTTTTAGTATGGATTCTAAGAAAAGCCAGTACATTTAGAGTGAAATTCCAAGGAGGTTCCACAATGAACATGATGAGAGAACAAAGTGTCCTGAGACGGAGCAGGAAATGGATCTGCTGTATCCTGGCGCTGTTGCTCTTTGCGTCCAGCTGTCCGGCGGTCTGGGCCATGGAGAAAAACAGCGTGAACGGCAGCAACAACAGCAGTGACAACAGTAATGACAGTAGCGGCAGCAATGAAAACAACGGCGCTGCCGGCGACAGTAGTGATACAGAAGATGCCGACAGCGGGGAGGAGGATGAGGAAGAGTTCCTCGCGCCCTATTTCATCATTCAGGGCACGGGAAATGACGCTTCCTCCGTGGAGCATTTTCCCTTGAAATCAACCGATGTAGTCGCCAATATCAATGGCATGATTGCTGAGACATATGTGACCCAGAGCTACGTAAATGAGGGCGACACCCCCATAAACGCCAGTTATGTGTTCCCCACCTCTTCCACCGTCACTGTCCATGGCATGACAATGGAGATCGGCAATGAGAGGATCACTGCCCAGATTAAGGAGAAGGAAGAGGCAAAGGTAGAATACGAGGAGGCCAAGAGCGAAGGCAAGAGCGCTTCCCTGATGGAGCAGAAGCGTCCGAATGTGTTCACCATGGATGTGGCCAATATCATGCCTGGCGATACGGTTAACATAGAGTTACACTACACGGAGTTGATCACTCCGAAGGAAAATACCTACGAATTCATTTTTCCAACGGTGGTAGGCCCCCGTTATGCGCCGCCTTCCGAACCTGTTGGAGACAGTCGAGAGGAAGGCAGTCAGGACAGTGGAGAAGGGGCTGACCAGGACAGCGTGGAAGAGTCTGACCAGGACAGCGAGGAAGAATCCGGCCAGGACAGCACTGAATCGGCCGGGAATCTCCAGATTGTGGCCGAGGAAGGAGGCTCCGTATCCGGCGGTGACGGCAATAGAGTCAATCATAGAGGAGACAACAACGGCGGCAGTCCGGACAACGACTGGGTGGCAAGCCCTTATCTGCCAGGCGGTGTTACGCCTCCCGGTGAATATAACATTACGGTGAATCTTTCCACAGGTGTTCCCATCACTGAGGTGACAAGCAAGTCCCATGCCATCCGGGTCAATAAATCCGATGCGTCCACTGCCCAGATCACGCTGGCAGATCCTGAACATTATGCAGGCAACAGGGACTTTATCCTAAAATATAAATTAACCGGGGAAGAGATACAGAGCGGCCTTGTGCTTTCCGGCGGACAGGCTGGAGGCGGATCTTCCCAGGCGGAAAACTTCTTTATGCTGACGATCCAGCCGCCTGAGCGGTTTGAAGCGGAAGACATTCCTCCCAGGGAATATATCTTTGTGCTGGATGTCTCCGGATCCATGTTCGGCTATCCGCTGGACACCGCCAAAGGACTGATCCGTGACCTGGTGACAAATCTCAATGAGACGGACACCTTTAACCTGATCCTGTTTGCCAATGAGTCCACCATACTCTCTTCCAGTTCCCTTCCTGCCACCGTGCAGAATGTAAAAACGGCGGTAAAGCTGATCGAGGAACAGGAGGGCGGAGGCGGTACATCCCTGCTTCCGGCGCTGGAGGATGCGATTGCCATCCCGAAGGAGGACGACACGGCCCGGAGTATTGTGATCATCACCGACGGATATATCTCCAATGACGACGAGGTCATTTCCTGTATTACCGACAACATGGACAGCGCCAGCTTTTTCTCCTTCGGTATCGGAAGTTCGGTCAACGATTATCTGATCAAACAGATTGCCGGCTGTGGGCTGGGGGAATCCTTCATTGTGACGGACAGCGAGGATGCGGCAGAGTCCGCGGCAAATTTCCGTACTTATATCGAGGCGCCGCTGCTTACGGATATTTCTGTCACCTATAGGGGATTTGACGTCTATGACGTGGAACCTTCCGTTCCCTCCATCCTGTATGCCTCACAGCCCATTGTGCTCTTCGGAAAGTGGCGCGGCAAACCCGGCGGAACCATCACCATAACCGGTAAGGCAGGCGGGGAAGATTATACGCAGGAAATTCCTGTCAGCAATGTGACAGTGGACATGGAGAGCGAGGCCATCCGTTATCTGTGGGCGCGGACGCACCTGGACAGGATCGCGGGATACGGCAGTATCCGTAATGACGAGTCGGTAAAAGACGAGATCACACAGCTGGGACTGGAATATAATATGGTCACGCCGTATACTTCCTTTATTGCGGTCTCGGAGGTCATCCGTAACACAGAGGGAGACAGCACGGATGTGGATCAGCCCCTTCCCCTGCCCCAGAGAGTGTCCGGCCTGGCCGTGGGCGGCGGATACAGATCCTATTCGGAACCGGGAATGATCTTTTTGCTCCTGCCCATAGCGGTGGTGATACTCGTAAAGAAGAGATCCGCGGGACGGGGAACAGTATAGAAGAATTTGTGATTTGAAATAATTAATTAGTCTGACCCAAAACAACACCGTAAGAGAAAGCCGAGGGTACTTTTTAATCTGACATTTTGTTGCATCGAAATATAGGTGAACCAATAAAAATAGGTGAAGATGAAAACGGCGAATTATGGGTAACATTAACTGATAAAACCCAGAATATTACACGGTCAAATACTCTAACAGATGTGCATACTTATTTATTCACTTATACCGATTTTTGGGGGAAGGAAAAAGATGGTTTTAAGATACGATTAGAGGATGTAGCTGATATGAATCAAAGCATTGAAAAAGTGTTAACGAATTTTCTCCCAGAGGGAACAGGCTTGTCTGTTGTTGGAGAATAATGAATTGTCTCTTGAAGCAGGAACAGGGATAAGCTGCCATTTTACGGAAGGGTAAAACAGGGAAATGTCATGAAAAGAGAAATTGGTTTTCTACGCGAGAATTTCATATTCTATCTGGTGGGACTGCTTATGGTACTTGGGCTCAAATGCTATTACCGTCAGGCGGACTGTGATTCCCTGCTGTGGATTCTTGCGCCCACGGCCCGCTGGGTGGAAATACTGAGTGGGATCCCTTTTACTTATATCTCCGGCACAGGCTATGTGAACCATGGCCTGCGCATGGTGATTGCGGCTTCCTGTTCCGGTGTCAGATTTATGATTATTACATTTATGATGCTGGTATTCTCCTTTGTCCATATGGTCGCGGCATCCGATCGGACGCCGATCTCTGGAGCCTCCCGCCATGGAACTTCCTGTCCCGAAGTCTCCCGCCCGGATATCTGCGCTGCCGCAAAATTCGGATCAATGCATAAATGGGCAAGGGGCTTTGGATGGATTGCCGCCAGCGCGTTCTTCTCCTGGCTGCTCACCGTCTTTGTCAACGGCCTGCGGATCATCCTGGCGGTCTATCTTCCCATTTGTCTGGAGGACGCAGGTCTCATGGGCGGGCTGCTGACCCAGGACAGGCTTCACACTATGATTGGGGTGGTTGTATATTTTACTGCCCTGCTCATAATCTACCGTTTGGCCGGATGGCTCGTCCAGGGGGTGGTCAGGCCAGCCCATAGACCGCTGTCCCTGCTGCGGAAATGTGCCTTCCCCGTATTCTGGTATTTAAGCTTTACCTTAGGTCTTCCGCTCCTCAACAGGGCGGGGCGTGCCGGTGCAGGGGAATTTGTGGAGTTTGCGGCTCTGGTGACGGCAGGCTGCGGGCTGATTCTCCTGCCCTATGTGCTTTTTTCCCGCAAGGGTCATAAAGCCAAGGGGCGGCATCAGGTATAATACTGTGCCTGTGCGTTCCACAGTTCATAATATTTTCCCCTGTCGTCTGCCAGAAGGGAAGCGTGGGTGCCCTGCTGGATGACCGCGCCCTCATGGAACACCGCGATCTCGTCGCAGAATTTGCAGGAGGAGAGTCGGTGGCTGATATAAATGGCCGTCTTGTCCCCGGTAATCTCGTCGAACTTTGCATAAATCTCGGCTTCCGCCACAGGGTCAAGGGCGGCGGTAGGCTCATCCAGGACGATAAAGGGCGAGTCCTTGTACAGCGCGCGGGCGATGGCGATCTTCTGGGACTCGCCTCCCGAGATGTTCACGCCATTCTTGTCATAGTCTTTTTCCAGATACGTTTCCAGCCCTTCCGGCATTGCAGCCAGCCTTTCCCCAAATCCGGCTTTCTTCAGGGCATCTGTGGCCAGGCCGCTGTCATAGGCGGTTCCCGCGGCAACGTTTTCGCCAAGCTTCAGGGCAAAAAGCTTATAATCCTGGAACACAACGGAAAACAGGGACATGTATTCGCGGTAATTATACTTGCGGATGTCAATGCCGTTGAGCAGGATCTGCCCCTCCGTGGGGTCGTACAGGCGGCAGAGCAGCTTGATAAAAGTGGTTTTCCCGCTTCCGTTCATGCCTACTACAGCCAGGCGTTTCCCAACCTCAAATCTCATATTGACGTGGCGCAGCGCGTACTGGCAGCAGCCGGGATATTGGAAGGAGACATTGCGGAATTCCACCTCGTATTTACGATCCCGGCGTTTTTCCACGGTAAGGCTTCCCTGGTACATGCGGTTAGGGATATCCAGAAGCTGGAAGGTAACGGACACAAAAGGAGCGTTATTGCGCATATCCCCCAGGGTTGAGATCAGCAGGGATATTCCTTCTGATACCTTGGTGACGGATGCCACATACTGGGTGACGGCGCCCAGGCCGAATGCCCCGGCCCAGGCCTTCAGGCAGACGAAGACGTACACCAGACCCATGCAGGCTGCTGAGACGGCGGAGGAAGCCGCCCGGTATAAGCCGATGGGACCTCTGCTGTATCTGGCAAAGATGCCATGGGAACCAAAAGTGCCTTCTTTTTCGTGGTTATGCTTTTCGCATATTTCATCCTGCCGGTAAATCCGCATATCCGCTGCAATTTCCCTTTTATAGCCAAGATAACCCCAAAAGCTGAACAGACGGTTCTCAAGGTTGGAGGAATCGGCATTGCGGGCATAAAAGCTGTCTGCCTTGTTTGACAGGGCAGGGGCGAGGTAGGTAATCAGAAGCATGACGGCAATGATCAGGATCATGGCTGCCGGGTGGTTCAACAGGGTATACGCTCCTGCGTCTGCGGGGACGCGGCTGGCGAACAGGGATACGGTCAGGGAGATTCCTCCCAGAAGCGTAAACAGGGAGGAACAGAGCGCCTCGTAATTCTTTAAGACACGGTATATTCCCCAATCGCCGCTGTTCATGTTCTGGTGGATGGTGGAATCCAGCGCCGGGGTTTCCGTCCGGTCAAACTCGGCATAGTCCATGTCCAGGAATTTTTCTGAAAAAATGTGCTCC
>CANDMD010000110.1 GCA_947385725.1 uncultured Lachnospiraceae bacterium
TGGTATCAGCCATAGTATTTCCTCCTTAAACGGTATACTTAATTATAACATTAGTAAGAAGGAAAATATAGCTAATATTGGCAAATTTTATTGCTCGTGAGTATAATTATACCACTCAACAGTTAAAATTATTGAGTAACCGGACTACATAACGCCAGCCATATACGTTTAACCAGTGCGGTACAGTAAATTCTGGTGTTATATAGTATAAATGCAAATCCAAGAATATCAGCACTCTCTATTCCTTTAATCAGATACAGCATTTCTTCATAAATTCTTAAATCTTCTTAAATCGATTTAATATAATGGACTTTCTATCCACATAATAGTAAAATGGTTATAATTGTTTAAATTTAAGTTGTAGAATGCAATCGTTGTAAGGCTATAGTTCGAAAGAAGAGAAGTGAGGAGCAGGATGAAAAAAGGAACTGAGGAACATAAAATACCTGACCTGGAAATAATCGATCTGGAGGAAAACGATTTCCCCACGGAAGGACAGGCATACGAAGAAGAAAATTACGGCGGAGAGGAGTTCCCGTCTGAAGATCACTCCCCCAAAAGGCGTTTTCCGCGTATCAGCATACACCTTGTACTGCTGATCACTTTCATTGTCTTTGTCTGTGGTATTGCCTATAAAATCATGAACTTTGGAAAACGTGTTGACCTGGAGGAAATTTTCAAGGACGGTCCGGGAACCTATGAGGATACTTTTGATGAGATCCTTCCATTGATGGACCGCGACGGGAACCGCATGGAGACAAATTATGAAGACGGCCTGACCATCGTCGCTTTCGGAAACGCTCCCTTTGCAGACGACGCGGATTCGAAGGACGGTCTCTCCAATATGATCCAGGAGATGACCGGCGCCACCATATACAACTGCTCCATCAGCGGCAGCTATATGGCTTCCCAGCGCACTGCCATCAATCCCTCCGAGTCTCCCATGGATGTCTATACCTTCTACTGGCTGGTCATGCTTGCCTGCGGAAGCGATACGATGTACACTTTTGATGAGGCAAAGGAAGCCCTGGGCGACCAGGTTCCCCCTGAGGCGGATCAGGTGATCAACACCCTGACCACACTGGATTTGAACACTGTAGACGTAATCACGGTGCTTTATGACGCTACCGACTATCTCCTGGGACATGAAATGTACAGTGACCAGAATGACACGGATATCGAACAGTTTACAGGCAACCTGGAGGCGGGAATCGAAATACTGCAGGATAACTACCCGCATATCCGCATTATCGTGATGTCGCCGCCCTATGCCTTTTCCGATGAGCTGGATGAAAACGGAGACTATATCAGCAGTGATATTACCAGATACGGACAGGATGTTCTTTCCACTTATGTCATCAAGGAATACGGCTCCTGTGCCACGAGACGTGTTTCTTTTGTAGATCACCTTTACGGCACTATCACGGAAGACAATGCCAAGGATTACCTGATCGACAACCTACATTTAAACGTTGCCGGACGCAGGGAGATTGCCAAGCGCTTTGTGTATGCGCTGTACTATTATGATCAGGATCAGATACCGGAGCAGTGACGGAGGTTCAGTGAATACCCTTATTCAGGCAAGCCATTTGACGAAACAGGAGCAGTTCAGAACTCCAGGCTGAAATCCATATCCCGGTAGATTACATACCCGTCCGTCCTGCCAAAAACTTCCCAATTGTACTCAGCTAGGACGCCGGTCATTAATTTATCTTCCGGCAGGATGACATAATGGCATCCCTCCGCTTTCGCCAGAGGGGCAAGGAGATCCAGGTCGATGGCATCCTTCTCCATTTCACTGGGAAGTTCACTCCAACGGTGCCAGCGATCCACAGTCATTTCCCGCCCATAAGGCATACAGATGGTAGGATCGTACTGCCGCACAAATTGTACCAGTTCCAGCGGGAAAGCTGCCTGCACCTCCCTTCCGGGCACTGCAATGGCATCACAGATGTGCACCACACTGTCCGGCACATGATACAGGTTTTCCGCTTTCTCAAAGTACGGATTATGATAGATGTAACTGCCGGAAACCACGATCCCGGCCGCTGCTGCCAGTCCGAACAAAGTCCTGCGTCCCTCCGGAAGCCGGCTGTAGATTTCGGATGCGGCAAAGGCAATGGTCACCGTAATGGGAAGCAGCCAGAGAATCCGGTAGTAGATCTCACCCTCCGCCAGATGATACAGCACGTTCGCAAACAACGGATTAAAATACAGAAGCAGAAGGATCACAGGCACATACAAGAACAGGATCCTGATATATTTTCTTTCTTCTTTCACCCACAGGTAGATTAACGACAACAGGTAAAGTATCACAATCAACCCTGTACCCGCATATTCCCGAAAAAGATCTGTCGCAATATTCCACATAAGCCCTCTCCATTCATCCCGGTCAATCCGGTACATCACTGGCATACCCGTATATCAGTTACGGGCGCATTAACTGCCGGCGTATCAATCACAGGCATATCAGTTACCCAGTATGTCAGCTGCCCAGCACAAGGTACAAAAACGCATAACACACATTAGGTATGCAGCAGAATGCCATGGGGATCAGCATTTTCCATCTTTTATATGCCACAGCCCCGCAGAGGCCCGCGATTCCCACCAGCATGCAGCACAGCAGGGCTCCCATGGTGCTGCACAGGCACCCGGCTCCATTGGCGGCGGCAAGCAGTACATAGTATTTCAGGGAAGCCGCCCCTCCCTCCTGCAGCTGCCGAAGGAGACACAGCAAAAGCAGCAGAAGCACAGGGATCACAATACTGCCCAGGGCAGCCTTCCCCTGCCTGCTCCTGGCGATCATAAAGTTCTCCACCGTGTAAAAGGAATAATCCCCAAACAATACCAGCAGTTCCGTAAAGATCAGGAAAAGCGGAAGCACATCCTTCTTTTCCTGTAAAAGGATTCCACCAAGCAGATAGAAGACACCGTAAGTCATGGCAATCAGCGCCACAGGCACTACCACATGGGCAGTGGATACCGCCCGTATTCCCGTCATCTCCGCCAGGTAAGAGATCCAGACCGGAAAAGGCGCCAGACCATGCCTGGCATCCAGTTCCGTTCCAAACCCCGTGTAGGGAAGCTTACGGTACATGATCTGGGCATTCTGGGTGATGGAAGTGATGGCCACATAAAAGGCGTCATCGCCGTCCCTGTAAGTCATCCTGACTGCCTGTACCAGCTGAAAGATCAGAAGACCCCAGAACAGGATCCACAAGGCGGAACGAACCGACTTCTTCCGGTCAAATCCCCCGATCCGTTCCACCGCAGACGCTCTTTTTCTGTTCCTGAACCACAGGACGGCAGCCGCCAGCACAGCCAGTGCCTGCACCACATTGTACCCGGCTGCGGCGTATTTAAAGTCAACCTGCAGCAGGATCAGAGGCACACAGATCAGCTGAAAACAAGCCCACAGAAAAATCTGGCCGCTGATCCACCAGAAGACCGGCCCCCTCATCTTCCGATCCACACCATGCCGGAACAGGCTGCCCACAATCATAGGTATTCCCAACAGCAGTATCACTGCCTCCAAAATCTGTAATGCTGTCAAAATTTATATGTCCTTTCTCATAATCATCACTTCGTCCCCATAGACACCGGGCTCCCGCTGCAGATATTGGTGTACTGTAAGGCCGTACGTTTCCAAAAGGATATCGCAGACCTTCAGGGAATCCACTCCCCCCTTGACCAGCACCACCACCTGATCCAATTCCTCAATGCTTTCCCTGTCCACCCTGTTTTCCAGTTCCTCCAGTGTCAGGAGCAGGGACTTGTCATAGGAGGCAAACTCCAGCAGATTTTCATAATACCCTACTCCGTCATAGATGCAGATACAGGGATATTCCGCATTTTCCTCAGCAAATCTTCTCTGGAAATCATACCCTTCATAGAGATAGCTTCCGTCATAACAAACCAGATTCCACAGCTGAAAAAGAATCAGGATCTGACAGACGACAACGGCCAGTCTCTTTGTCTGTCTTTCCGGATAAACATGGTACGTTTTTTCAATGAGCCTGAAAATCACCAGCATCAACAGTAACGACGCAAAGGGAAAGACCGGCATAATGTAACGATCCACCAGGTAAGGGGACATTCTGGCCGCCAGCAGAAAATAGCCCGCCACAGGGAACACAAGCATCCACCAGAATACGCTCTGACCTCCCCCCATTCCGCCCGCAGGTTTCTCGGCGGCTTCAGCCCGTTCTGCATCCTTCAGCCCCGGATCTCCTTCCGCCATTCGCCCTTTTCTTCCTCCCGCCCATGCGACAGCCGCCAGCAGAAGAACCAGGCAGAGCGTGTAATAACCGATCCCCCGGTCCATCAGGATTCCGCCAAAGGCCGCCAGACGCATCCCGTATCCTGAAAGCCCCCGGGACAGGTTACCCAGCGCCTCCACCCCTCTTCCGCTGGAAAAGACATCCGGGATGGCAAAAGGGAACGCCAGCACTCCCACCACCGCCGCCGTCACCATGGAACGCACGAAGCAGAACAGCTCCCGCCTGCGTCCGGCTTTCCCCAGGCACACGCTGACCACCGCCGCCAGCAGCAGGCAATAAAACAGGAAAAAATATTGGGTCCAGAAGCCCAGCGCCGTGACCAGGATCAATTTCCCGTTCTTTTTGTCAAAGGAAGCGTCCTGCCATTTTTTCAGAATCAAATAAAAATACAGCACACACCACAGCGTCACCATTCCATACATGCGGATCAGCAGCACTGTTGCCAGAGCCCCCGTGGACAATCCGTAAAAGAGCGCAGTCATCAGCCCCAGCCGGCGCCCGTCCTTCCCCATCCCAAGGGCCGGCGCCATCAGACGGCAGATCCGGTACAGCAGAATCATGACCCATGCCACCGCCGCCATGTTGATCACACAGCCCATCCACGGGGAAATCCTGCCCTGAAACAGGGAGGAAACGGTGTGCAGCACCATAAAGTGCATGGGAGGATGGTTGTCATCCTTTACATTAAAATAAACGGACAGATAGTTAAAGGCATCCCCGCTTTTCACGGTGATGTAATCGGAGAACTGTTCCGAAGTGATCCAGACCGGCTCCTCATACACATCCGCCTTATAGGTCAAAAGCTTACTGTTTCCGCGGTTTTGCAGCACATCCCTGACAGTGTCCGCAAGATTGCCCAGAGTTTCGCCAAAGGTCTCACCGTCAATCTCTTGATGCACAAATTTCGCAAGCCGCCCCTCCGGCTGCGTGGTCACGATCCAGGGATTAAATTCCGCATTGGCGAGCTCGAAGCTCAGCAGCTCGTCCATGTGGAATCCCTGTTTGCATGACACAAAGAAGCAGAACACCGCCACACAGACCAACATTACCGCGATTTCATATCCTTTTTCCTTTATCTTCTTCCTCATTTTTATACCCTTGGTTACCCTCTTATCGCAACAGTTCTGACAGGGCACTGAACTGTTATCCCTCATCCGGCAGTTCCCGGCGCCACCGCATAAATATAGATACGGTAGTAACTGTCCTCTGTCTCCAGGGGCGTCTCATTCAGCAGGATCAGTCCCTGCTCCTGTGCATTGGCAATGTATGCCGCGGACAGGAGATAATCGCCTCCCAGTTCCTTCAGCGCCTCCGTGTCCAGCCGATACTCCTGAAAATAGAAACCGCCCTTTTCAATGGTGTAATACCCGGGGCATTCCGAGCTATACAGGTAACATCTGTTGCCCCACCCGTCAAAATAATTTCTCAGATAGTCGCTGCGCTCCAGTTCCGGCGCCAGCACCCTGCGGAAATCATGCTTGTACTCTGCCGGATAATTATTGGAATAACCGTCCAGGCAGTAAAATCCATGATACAATGCCGCGGCAGGATCTATCCCCAGGCTCACCACCCTGTATTCCGACGGTTCCGTTCCCGCAGCTTCCCCCAGGAAGTCTTTCACCTGCTCCATTACGCCGATGGCATAGTATTCCCTGTAGCTGAGCAGCCCGTAATCGGGATTCCGCAGCTTCTGGATATTGGATTTCACGTCTCCCGCAAGAAGGATCTGCACCCCGCACACAGCCGCTGCCGCGCCCAAAGCCACGCCCAGCAGTCTTCCGGCAATTCTTCCCCCCTGCCTTCCCAGAAGTTCCAGGCAGACTGCTCCCCCGCAGGCAAAGGCAAGATACCAGAACACAGGGGCGATCCATAGCAGGCGGTTCAGCTGAAACGCTCCCAGCGCCGCCATGCGGTTCCTCAGCCACACTCCCCCGGCGCTGTCCCAGAAGGCCGCCACAAGGCAAAGAAACAGATTCCACAACAGGCAGATCCCCGCCACCCGCTGAAACCGTCCCACCCGGTCATCCCGAAAGACGCAGCCCGCCAACAGCGCAGCCAGTGTCCCTGCCAGCAGCAGCAAATGATAATCCTCACTATGCTGGCCTCCCCTGGTAAGATTCTGCCAGAATGTACCGAAAAAGGGAACCGCGGACAGGACATACTCCGATTTATGGGATACCTGGGTGCCCCCCAACCCCAGCACTTCCCCCAGCAGGCGGTAATTCTCCGCCACATAGATCCCCAGAAGAAGCAGCCAGGCGCCCAGAAAGACAGGCGCCCTGTCCCGCTGTTTCCACAAAAGCCAGAGCAGCCAGAGCACCCCCATTCCAAGGAGACCAAATCCCACCAGTACCAGGGACGAAGTCAGGGCATAGCACGCCACGTACAGATAAGCCGCCGCCAGATGCCTCTTTCTTTTCAGCTGAAGGACACACCAGAACAACAGAGGGATCCCATATTGCGCAAGTCCGTACACGGGCAGGAAAGGAAGATAGGCGAACAGGACTGCCGTGCACGCGGCAATCCACTCCCGCACATGGACTTCCCTGGCCAGAAGATACATTCCGAGATACCCCACCATGCTCCCTGTCATCTGCATGATTATCAGGGCGGCAAAATATCTGCCTGTGAGGAACAAAGGCACAAAACCCGGCGCCGGCGGAACCAAGGCCGTTTTCGGCATTCCTCCCATAAACTCTGGAAGGCTGTCCCCCCGGAACAGGTGTCTCGCCTGCAGGATATAGGCGATCAGTTCCCCGTCCAGCTGATCATGGTAATTAATGACCGCATTCTCGCCCAGAAGCAGATAGGGAACCGCCATGACCGCCACGGCTGCCAGTCCCAGGAAAAACCATACCCTATGCAGTTTCTGTCCGGACTGATTCCGATCGTTCACCTTTTCTGTTCCTTTCTGTCTCTTCCGTCTCTGCCGCCGGGTACGGCTAAAATGTTGTCCCGGGCAATGTCCGGATTCCTGTCAGGGTTCATACGGGATTTATGTCCACATCAGCTGCCCGGGATACTGTCCGGGATGCTGTCCCTGGTACCGTCCCTGCTGCGGACAGCACTGCCCAGGCCATCCACAGTGCAGCGATCACCGCAGTTTTTTTATAATCAAACAGTCCTGCTCCCTCCGCCGTATACCACAGAATCATCGCGCCTGCCGTAACCAGGCAGCACAGTACTGCCGGGGCTGTCCCTTTGCCTCTTTCTCCCCTGCCATAAAGCAACCGGTACAGTAACCGCAATCCCAGGACCGCTACAGACAATCCCGCCGCCGCGCAGAACCACCAGCTGCCGTAATCCATACAGAATTTGGACAATCTGGGAGTATACTCCAGGAAGAAATCATAATTCCTGATGCCGGTATCATAGCCCCTTCCCATCAGGAACAGCTGCAGGAAGGCAGGCGACGCGGCGTACCCCAGCATATCCCACGCAATTTCCTTTATGATCGCTGCCTTATGGCGATTCCACGCGACCTTCGTCACGGTGAGATAAAATTCATCCGCCTGCCGCCTTGTTATGACCCCATCCGATACCGACTGCTCCGCGGCAGGAAAAAAGCGGTTGTCCATGTCATCGGCATAATACGCAGCCCCCACAACGATAGTCCACTCCACATAATCCTGCATCTCTTCCGGCCAGATATCGTAATCCTGCTGCAGATTGCTCCATGCCACCCTCTGGGTCAACGTCATCAGAGGCGTTTTCTTTAGTCTCCCCCAGGCTCCCTCCGTCTGGGTCAGGCTGTTGACCCCCACCGCCATTCCAGCAAAAGTGGCGGCCAGCAACAGGCCATAATATTTGATCCTCTTATCCTCTTTCCGCACACGGCAAAAAGCAAGATGGAACAATGCCACGGGCACTGCCCCCAGCCAAAGGTACTCCGGCAGAAGCAACGCAAGCAGCAGCCAGCAGGAAGACAGCTGAGCAAGCCTTCTCAGGGTACGCTTTTCCTTCTCCCTGACAGCCTCTGCCAGCAGGGCAAGCTCCAACAGCAATAAAGAAACGGCAAAAGAGCACGGAAGCACTGCCATGTGGCATTGCAGCGCTACGGGAATCGTGACCAGTGCAAAGCTTCCCCATACGGCTTTCCAGTTTCTCCCGGACAGGAAAACCCCAAGGAACCTATGCGACACGGCATACGCGGCAGCCAGCTGTATCACATAGACCACATAGTGATTCCTTCTGACAATCCACAGAAGAAGCGGATACAGAATCCCTGTATATTCGTCACAACGAAGCGTCCGGCTGGCCTGCATGTAAAAAAGGCTCTCCCCGAACTGCGGGACATGGGAAAAATTGTAGCACATCCAGACAATCCCCAGGACTGTCTGGACGCTGAGACCTATGAAAAGAACCCCCTTCAATATGATCAGAATATGTCTTGTCACTTTTTCCATCTCACACAAAAAACCTTTTTACAACCTCGCAGATCTCATCCACCTGCTCCGGCTTCAGTCCATAATACATGGGCAGCCGGGCAAGGCGCTCGCTTTCCCTGGTGGTATATCTGTCCTCACCGTGGAACCGCCCGAATTTCTGTCCCGCGGGGGCCGTATGCAGGGGAATATAGTGAAATACGGAAAGAATCTCATTCTGCTTCATGTGATTGATAAACGCCGTCCTCTCCTCGATGTCCCTCGCCTTGATGTAAAACATATGGGCATTATGCACACAGCCCTCGGGCACTACGGGCAGATCGATCCTGCCTGCCTCCGCCAGCGGAAGCAGGTTTTCCCTGTACCGGTTCCACAGCGCCAGCCTCGCCTGATTGATCTCATCCGCGATCTCCAGCTGGGCATAGAGATAAGCCGCATTCATATCGCTGGGTAGATAAGAGGAGCCGTAATTGATCCAGGTATACTTATCGATCTGCCCACGGTAATATTTGCTGCGGTTAGTCCCCTTCTCACGGATGATCTCCGCCTCCTCCACATCCTTCTCGTCCCGGATCAGCAGTGCGCCGCCCTCACCCATGCTGTAATTCTTCGTCTCATGAAAACTGAAACAGCCGAAATTGCCAAAGGTGCCCAGCGCCTTCCCCTTGTAGGAGGCCATAATACCCTGGGCCGCATCCTCGATCACCACCAGACCATGCCGACCGGCGATATCCATGATCGTATCCATTTCACATGCCACGCCCGCATAATGGACAGGCACAATGGCGCGGGTCTTCTCCGTAACCGCCGCCTCGATCAGCTTCTCGTCAATGTTCATGGTATCCGGCCGGATATCCACAAACACAGGCACTGCGCCCCGGAGCACAAAGGCGTCCGCAGTGGAGACAAAGGTATAGGCAGGCATAATGACCTCATCCCCGGGCTGAATATCCGACAACAACGCCGCCAGCTCCGTGGCATGGGTACAGGAGGTGGTCAGCAGACATTTCGTCGTCCCCGTCCTCTCCTCAATCCACTGGCTGCACTTTTTCGTGTAAGCGCCGTCGCCGCAAATCTTCTGGTTTTTTACACACTCCTGGATATAATCCATTGCCTTTTCCACATAAGGTGGTACGTTAAAATTAATCATATTACTCCTCCCTGTCCTGATCTTTACTCATTCCCATTAAGCCGCCTCCGGCAGCGTTTCCCAGCACGTTGTCTGTGACCCTGCTGATGATATATTTCGGTCTGCCCTTTACTTCCTCATAAATCCTAGCAATATAGTGACCTATGATGCCCAGGCTCAACATCAGGAATCCCCCTATGATCAGGATCAGCAGGATGACGGTGGTAAATCCCTCCACTGCCGTCCCCATCAGAAATTTTACCAGTGTCTGCACCGCCAGCACAACACTGAACAATATGGAAATCATGCCCATGACCGTCACCAGCTGCAACGGCAGCGTGCTGAACGAGGTGGCATTGGTTATGGCGTATTTCATCAGGCTCCAGAAGGACCATTTGCTCTCCCCGTACTGCCTTTCCTGTACCTCATACTGCACTGATTCCGTCCGGAAGCCCGCCCAGAAAGTCAGCGCCCTGAAGAAAGTGTTGCGCTCCGGCAGCCCCAGCAGCACATCCACTACCTTTCTGTCCAGCAGCTTATAATCGGAGGAAGCGTTCATGTCCATCTTGATCAGCCGGCTCATCAATTTATAAAAGAGACCGGCGGACAGCTTATGGGGCAGGCTCTCCTTTCCCCTGCTGATTTTGATGCCCTCCACTACCTCCGCGCCCTCCTGCCACAGCTTCCACATCTGCGGGATCACCTCCGGCGGATGCTGCAGGTCACAGTCCATCACGATCACGGCATCTCCAGTTGCCAATTCCAGGCCTGCGAAAATACCGGCTTCCTTTCCGAAATTACGGCTGAATTCCGCTCCCTTGATCCGGGAATTACATTCTGCCGCCTTCACGATCTCATGGTAGGTGCCGTCTCTGGAGCCGTCGCTGATAAAGATCAGCTCATAGTCAATCCCCTGCTGCTCCAGCAGTCCTGACAGCACCTCCGCCGTATGGGCAATATTCTGTTCTTCGTTGTAGGCCGGTAAAACAATGGACAATAATGACATTTTACTCCTCATTTCCACGCTGCTCTCACCGATTATAGTTTTCTGTTTTTACATACATGACGCCGTCTATGATACAAATGGAGTTTTCGCCCGGAAAGCTGTCCATGGCCTTATATTCCTCGGAATAATACATCTCCGCCATAGCCTCTGCAGGCTGTATGTTCAGGGTCGCACCCAGATAATGTCTGATAAACTCCCGGTAATTGTCCCCTGTGTAGAGCAGACTGTCACCGTTCAGTCCGATCAGATTGGAGGTCACCGGCAGTGAAATGTCCGTTGCCGGATACTGCTCATCACTGACCTGCCCGATCATGGCAATGGGTATGCCGGGATAATAGCCTTCCGTCTGTTCGATCCGGTCAAGCAGGCGCACACAGTAGGCATACGTCTTCTCATACCGCTTCTCAAGGTTGGAATAGGCGATATTATCTGCTACCGCGTAGTGGAACACAAGCACAAAAGCCGCGCCGAATGCCGCCCACTCCACCCAGGCATATCTTTCTGCATCCCCGTTATCCCTGCCTGCAAACGCCAGCAGGCCGATGGGGATCAGGATCCACTGGTACCGCATCAGCAAATGATATGTCACACTGGGAGAAATCAACAGGATCACATTGGTAATCATGGGAAAAATTGCCAAGATAATTACCATTATAGCGAAAAAGAAAGGATTTTTCCACCCCTTTCTATTTCTCACATAACAGACAGCTGCCCCAAGAGCCGCCAACAACAGCACCAGACATGCAGCCGCCGAAGGAATGTCCCGGAACATAACGCCTCCTTTCACAGAAAAAGCGAAAAAGTCCTGATACATCTCCTTCACAGCGTAAAGTATGCCTTCCGCCTCCCCACCTGACATCATACCGTTAATGCCCTGATAGGAAGCAAGCTCCCTGCCCTGTACCTTCAGCAAAATCTGCAGGATCACATAATAAAGCACTGCCCCCATAATTCCCATAAATAAGTAACTCATGGTCTTTTTTATTTTTTCCTTTACACTGCCCTGTCCTGCTGCCAGCATCAGGACAGCATAAAGAGACAGGATCATGGCAAAGGACAGATAGGCCTGATAGGTTCCCATGCTGAACGCAAGACAGACCGCCCCCGGAATAAATCCCATGCGGTACTTTTTCGTGAACAGCACCGCCAGCACTGCCAGCAGCAGTGCCAGCATATACCCATCCATGGTAAATACGTAGGCAAATGTAGAGGCCAGGGCAGGAAAGGAAACCAGCAGACCGCCGGTCAACACCACCACCCAGATCCTGCGGATTTCCAAAAGTTCCACCAATGCCGCCGCCGTCAGGGAGAGGAAAAACAGTCCCAGCACCCCGATCAGCCACGGAATGGTGTAAAAAGAGGAAAATCCGCAGGCCACCATCAGGAACCATCTGCCTGAAGTGATCATATTCTGATCAAAATACATGCTGGCAAGTCCGTCGTGATTCGGGATATCCGACAGCATCACCGGCAGATGTATCACAAGGCCAATGAAAAACGTCGCAAAAAAAGCCGTTTCCCACTCCTTCTTTATCACATCCCGTTTCATCCTGCACAAAAAATCTCCCGGTGTCATTTCTGCCTCCCTTCCGTTCCCTCTGCCCCTCTTTAGAGGCCGATTCAGAGTGACCCCTTTGTTCAATCCGCACAAAGCCAGTATATCAAATGATGGTTTCGCAATTGCCTTCTTTAGTGCTTCAGATACGCCGCCACTGTCTCCGCCAGCAGCCGTCTGCCTGC
>CANDMD010000111.1 GCA_947385725.1 uncultured Lachnospiraceae bacterium
TACACCCAACAGAACACTCTTTCCCTACACGACGCTCTTCCGATCTGGTTCGATCATATCCTGATGGATGAATTTCAGGACATCAATCCCATACAATATGAGACCATAAAGCTGTTGACAAAGCCGCCTTACAATCTCTTCGCGGTGGGAGATGACGACCAGGCGATCTATGGATTCCGTGGGGCACAGCCGGAATGCCTGAAATTGTTCAAAGATGATTTCCAGGCAAGACAGCTGTTATTAAATATTAACTACCGAAGCTGCGGGGAAATCATAGCGGCATCGGGAAAGGTGATCAGCGAAAACAAGAACCGTTTCCCGAAGGATCTGCGGCCTGCTCCTGAAGAAAAATTTCCAGGTCAGAATCATTCTTCGGAACCTGATAAGAGTTTAGGATCTGATAAAGGTTCAGAACCTGATAAGATTTCAGAACCTGATAAGATTTCAGAGCCTGACGGGGTTTCAGAGCCTGACAGGGGTTCAGAGCCTGACAGGATTTCAGAACCTGATACCTTTTCACAACATCTGTTATCTCCTGTGACCGTGCAGGCATTTCCCGACAAAGACAGCCAGTATGGATATCTGCTGCACCGTCTGGCAGGATCCCCCTGCGGCCATAGCCGTGCCGTCCTGTTCCGCACCAACTCCGCGATGCAGGGTGTTGCCGCAAAGCTTCGTGATGCAGGGATTTCCTATGTGATGAAGGAGAAGGTTCAGAGTATTTATGAGCACTTTATTGTCAGGGACATGGTATCCTATCTGCTGCTGGCTAAAGGCAGGTGGAGCAGGGAAAGATTTCTGTATATCTGCAACAGGCCCTCCCGTTACATCAGCAGGGAGGCGCTGGCAAAGGGAGAGTCCCTCCGGCAGGTGAAGGCTCATTATGCCAATGCGCCGAAACAGCTGGCCGCCCTGGATCTGCTGGAAAGGCAGCTGAACTATATTGGCAGGGCTTCCCTGAAAGCAGCAGTGGCATATATCTGCAAGGCTGTAGGGTACGAGGATTATTTAAAGGAGCAGTCCAGGGGACATCCTGACAAATGGGTGGAATGGAAGGAAATGCTGGAATGGGTCAGGGCGGATGCGGGAAGGTTCGGGAACGTGGATGACTGGCTGGCAGCCCAGGAAGAATATAATGAATCCCTGAAAGATGTGGAAAAGCAGGCGAAGGCTCTCTCCGGAGAAGCCGTATGGCTGATGACGGTACACGGATCCAAGGGGCTGGAATTTGACCATGTATGGATCCCGGACTGTAATGAGACGGTATTTCCCCATGGAAGGATGCCGGACGAAGAGACATGTGAGGAGGAGCGGCGGATCTTCTATGTGGCAATGACAAGGGCGGCAAAGAGCCTGGAACTGCTGTATCTGGATGACGATACAGGTTCCAGACCTCCCTCCAGGTTTTTGAATCCATTTCAAGCATCAAGCATCAAACATTGACTTAGGAACTGTCAAAGAATTAATCTTTACATCTGACTTGCCTAAATCTTCTTATGCCGCGTTGTTGTCAATCGGCGTACCCAAGTACGCCTCATTCCTCCGCCTTGCATAAAAAGATTTATCCTACGTCATCTGCAAAGTTAATTCTTGACAGTTCCTTACTTCAGGATTAACGTAACGATCTACTTGCTTACTCGTCCACCAGTTCGTCAAACTCGCAATTGTCCAGATACTCGTCGAAGGCGTCTGCTACCTTTTCGTATTCGTCGTCATCTTCGATGTAATCCAGAACGGGTTCCTCGTTAGGGTCATCGGGATTTTCGCTGTAAGCGTAGAACCACACTTCACCGTCCGAATTTTCCCCCTTTTCATCCAGGGGGAGAAGGGCGATGTAATCCTTTTTCTCCACGGTCATGATGGTGATGACCGCACAGTTGACCGTTTTACCATTTTCCAGTTCCAGTTCCACGGTCATTTCTTCCTCTTCGAGATCATTATGCTTTGCCATATGCTTCCTCCACGTTTCAGTACCGTCCCTGCGCCGTAATGCCCTGAAGTCTTCCGGGCATTTTCATCCGGGGCAGCACTGTACTACAATTTTCACTACAGTTTTAAGTATAATATCTTGTGAATTTTCCTGCAATACATTATAATAAAAATACTGGAGAGAAAAGCAGGAAAGTTTGGAAGCTAATTTTCAAATTTTGATTGGTATGCGCGCCGTGGCGCGCAAAGGGGGATAATTATGACAAAAATCAGATCGCAGCAAAATCCCTACCCTCTTGGTGCTCATGTTGAGGCTGGCGGAATCCGTTTTGCCTATGCAACAAAGGCAGTCTCCTGCGGAGTAATTATATATAACAGAAAGACAGGAAGACAGCTTCGGAAGGAGGCTTTTTCCGCTGAGGAAAAAGTCGGGAATGTCTATTGCAAATATATAGAAAATCTGCAGGCGGACCAGATAGCGTATCAGTTTTACGAGGAAGAACGAAAGCTTCCCGATCCCTTCGGCAGAAGTTTCGAAAATGGGAAAGGATACGGTAAATTAAGAAACATATGTGATTTAAAAAGCCTGATCCCCACGGAAGAATTTGACTGGGAGGGGGACAGGCATCCCCGCCTCGGATATTCGGAAAGTGTCGGTTACTGTGTACATGTCCGTGGATTTACGGCCCATTCCTCCTCAAAAGTGGCTTACAGAGGAACTTACAGGGGAATGATAGAGAAGATCCCCTATTTAAAGGAAACGGGAATTACGACCCTGGAATTACAGCCCAGCTATGAATTTCTGGAACTGGAGCCGGAGACGGATCCGATGGTCAATTATGGCCTCCAGCCCCGGGAGCGGGAACCGAAACTGAATTACTGGGGATATAAAGAAGGATACTATTACGCACCCAAATCCGGCTATGCCGCGGGGGAAGACGCTGTCACGGAATTTAAGGAGCTGGTGAAGGCGCTCCACCGGAATGGGATGGAACTTGTGATGCAGTTCTATTTCCCGAAGGGGGTCAGGGCTGTTTCCATACCGGAAATACTGCGTTTCTGGGTGCTGGAGTACCATGTGGACGGGTTCCACCTTATGGGGACAGACCTGCAGGTGGATGTAGTGGCGTCAGATCCTCTGCTGGCAGATACCAAGCTTTGGTATTACCATTTTAATACAGATGTTATTTATGGCAGGAATGAGACCTGTGACATGCCGAATCTGGCCTGTTATCAGGATGATTTTCTCTATACAGTGCGCCGCTATTTGAAGGGTGATGAAAATATGCTGGAGAATCTGCTGTATCAGATGCGCAGGATTCCGCCGAGGATGGGGAGAGTGCATTACCTTTCCAACTATTACGGGTTTACCCTGATGGACATGGTGTCCTATGATTATAAGCATAACGAGGCCAACGGTGAGGAGAACCGGGACGGAAATTCCTACAATTGCAGCTGGAACTGCGGCGAAGAGGGAAGCAGCCGTAAACTGAAAATAAGGCAGCTGCGGTATCGACAGATCAAAAACGCATATGTGATTCTGCTCTGTACGCAATCCATGCCCCTGATTTTCATGGGGGATGAGTTTGGCAATTCCCAGAGGGGCAACAACAATCCCTACTGTCAGGACAATGCCACGGTGTGGCTGGACTGGCGGGATCTACAGAGACATCGGGAATTGTACGATTTCTGGAAGGAACTGGTGCAGTTCAGGCAGGCGCATCCCATCCTGCGGAGAGAGCAGGAGGCAAAGCTTATGGATTATATATCCTGTGGATATCCTGATCTTTCTTATCACGGGAAAAATGCGTGGAGAGCCCAGACAGAGAGTTATAACCGCCATATCGGCATCCTGTATTGCGGCAAGTACGCGCTGAAACCTGACGGGACGGAGGATGACTGCCTGTACCTTGCCATGAACATGCACTGGGAAAGCCATGAACTGGCTCTGCCGAAGCTGCCTAAAGGAATGAAATGGGAGCGTGCCTTTGCCACGGGGGAGGAAACAGCGGCGGAGGAAGAGTATATCAGGAGGATTCCGCCCAGGAGTACTGCAATATTCTACAGTGTAAGGGAGCAGGAGAAGACGGGCAAGAGGAAGAGCAGGAAAAATGGGTAAGGCGTGGAATCATTTTAAGACGATTACCTACCATAAATATCTGGTGGCACAGGGGTGCTTCCGGATAGGGCTTTATAAGCAGGGGATCCTGCATGACCTGTCAAAGTACAGCCCAACGGAGTTCCGGGTAGGCATGAAATATTATCAGGGAAACAGAAGCCCTAACAATGCGGAGCGTGAGGATATCGGCTATTCCGGCGCCTGGCTTCATCATAAGGGCAGGAATAAGCATCACTATGAGTACTGGATCGACTACAGTATGCAGACGGCTCCTGGCAGCATGATACCGGTGCCCATGCCGGATCAGTATCTGGCGGAGATGGTTATGGACAGGATTGCCGCCAGCAAGGTATATGAGGGAAGGAATTATACTGATGCCTCCCCGCTGAAATATTATCTGCGGAGCAAAGGCAAGGTGCCGATCCATCCTCAAACCGCTGAGGAACTGGAGCATATCCTGCGTATGCTGGCCAGGTATGGGGAGGGGAAGACTTGCCGGTATATCCGCAGGAAATTGCTGAAGAAGAGTTAGGAAAACGCTGATTAAAGCGTTTCCCGCGCCGGATTTGCGTTGCGAAGCAACAAAAAAACCCCTGCAAATCCGTGTGCATCCGCCGGAGGCTCTGAGGAAGCGATGATTTAATCAGCGCTTCCTCAGAGCCTCCCGTACCAATTATCCACAAGCTTTACGGGGCACAGTGATAATTGGTGCGGCTTATACCGGACAGGCACAGTTTCCGGATCACAGAATAGAATAGGGTAAACAGAATAAGTGGTGAAAATTATGAACTGTTTATGGATTATTCTTCTGTTATCCTGTTTCGGAGGCTGTGGAAACAACTGCGGCTGCGGTAACGACTGCGGTTGCGGCAATAACGGCAGAAGGGGCGGCGATTGCTGCGATGACGGCTGTGGAAACGACAACCGCGGCGGGTGCGGACAAAGGGCCAGATGCAGGCGTGCCGTAGAGAAGGCTGTGGACGAGTGCGGCAGTGAAAGGGCAGTGATGAAAACCCTGAAGGACCGTGACGGTGACTGTATGCCGGAGAAACCCTGCCGTCCGGAGCCAAGAGAAAATAACAGCTGTGATGTACCGGGTATGAATCCTCCCCACTGGCAGGATTTCCCTGAGGTGTCTCGTTCCTCTTCCCATGACGACTGCGGATGCGACGCATAAAAAATTGCCTCTTCGAGGCAATTCGAAGAATGCTTCGCATTCTTCCCCGGCCAGGGCGAAATTCCCAATAAGATAAAAAAGCGTCCCTGCGTGACGCTTGCAAGTTCGCCCGGCGAACTTGTGAATGCATGCGCCTGACGGCGCAGTTTCCTATAAGGTAAAAAATTGCCTTTTCGAGGCAATTCGAAGAATGCTTCGCATTCTTCCCCGGCCGGGACGAAATTTCCAATAGGGTAAAAAACAGCGGTCCCTATGAAGGTTGACCGCTGTTTTTATTTGTGCTATATTTAATGCAAAGCGATCAAGGAGGTATTTCCCATGAAGCAGGATAAATATGTAGCCTATGTCTCTACCTATACCCAGGGGGATAAGCATGGTATCAAAATATATGATGTGGATATGGAGAAGGGAAGATTCCATGAAAAAGGCAAGGTGGAGATCACCAATTCTTCCTATGTGACCATTTCACATAACGGAAAATATCTTTATTCCATCACGGACTTCGGAATAGAGTCCTATAATATCCTGGAGGACGGCAGCCTGGAAATGATGAACTTTGCATCCATCAACGGGATGCGGGGCTGCTATGTCTCTACTGATTATACAGACCGTTACCTGTTTGTGGCGGGATATCATGACGGCAAGCTGACGGTTCTCCGGCTGAAAGAAAATGGAACGATAGGTGACATAACAGATGAAATCTTTCATAAGGGAATGGGAAGTGTGGCAGAGAGGAATTTCCGGCCCCATATCACCTGCGCGAGAATGACCCATGACAATAAGTATCTGCTGGTGGCAGACCAGGGAATGGATCATGTGAATGTGTACCGGTTTGACGCGAAGCTGGGGAAGACGACCCTGGTGGATATCATCCGGAGCGAACTTGAATCCGCGCCGCGCCACATTAAGATTTCTGAGGATGGCAGATTCATATATATCGTTCATGAGTGGAAATGCTTTATCGATGTATACTCTTATGAGAACAGGAAAAATGTCCCTGTTTTTGAGAAGATCCAGACGATCCAGAATATCGACAACACCAGGATCAGTGCTTCCAGTGCGCTGACATTTTCCGAGGATTACAATTTCCTGCTGAGCACCAACGCAGGGGATAATTCCGCTGTGCTGTACAGCGTGGACAAGGATACCGGTCTGCTGACTCGGCTGTTCTGCCTGCCCATCAGCGGAGAATATCCCAAGGATGCCAGCCTGTTCCCCAATAATAAATATATGGTGTCATTAAATCATGAAACGAATGACATGACATTCTTCCATGTAGACCCCTTAAACAAAACCCTGATCATGAACGGACCGGCGATCAGGGTGGATGTGCCGAACTGCATTATCTTCCATAAATTGAAATAGTTATTGTTTATAAAATTTAACCACATTCTCCAGCTTTGCTGACATGTTGACCAGCATGGCATCCAGCAGTGTCAGGGCGGTCATGCATTCCATGACAACCACTGCCCTTGGAATGACGATGGGGTCGTGACGTCCTTTGATGTTGACATGAATGTCCTCCCCGGATTTGTTGACGGTCTGCTGTGTCGTATAGATGGACGGCGTGGGTTTTACGTGGGCGCGGATCACGATGGGACTGCCATCGCTGATGCCGCCCAGGATACCGCCCGCGTGATTGGTAGCCTTTGCCACTTTACCATTCTCCATGTAATAGGCGTCATTATTTTCGGTGCCCAGACGGGAGGACACCTGATATCCGTCCCCGATCTCCACCGCTTTTACGGCGCCGATGGACATTACCGCTTTTGCCAGATTGGCATCCAGCTTTTCGAAAACAGGATCTCCGACGCCTGCGGGCATTCCCTCCACCAGGCATTCCATAACCCCGCCTACGGAATTAAACTGTTTCTTTGCCCCCTCCAGGTAGGAGATGGCGTCATTGTCCGCCTTGCGGTCGGGCATGGCGGTGGCCGTCTCCAGAATGGCCGAGCGGTCAAAGCGCTTCATATCCGCCTGGATGGCGCCGATGGAACGGGTGTATGCACAGACCGTGATTCCCATCTGCTCCAGCATCTTACAGGCAATGGCCCCGGCGGCCACGCGCCCCAGCGTCTCACGTCCCGAGGATCGTCCGCCGCCGCGGTAATCCCGGAAACCGTATTTCTCGTCATATGTAAAGTCCGCATGGCCGGGGCGGTAGTAGGACGCGATTTCGCTGTAGTCCCTGGAATTCTGGGAGGTATTGCGGACCATGAGGGAGATGGGGGTGCCGGTGGTTTTTCCCTCAAAAACGCCGGAAAGGATCTCCACCCTGTCGTCTTCTTTCCTGGGAGTAGTGATGCTGCTGGTGCCAGGTTTGCGCCTGTCCAGGTATTTCTGAATATCTTCCCCGCACAGGGACAGCCCCGCAGGACAGCCGTCAATGATGACGCCCAACGCCTCCCCGTGTGATTCGCCCCAGGTAGTTACCTTAAAAATTGTTCCCAATGTGGATCCTGCCATATGTTCTTCCTCCAAAATATGAAAGCTGTATATATAATGCATAATATATAACTAAATTATAGCGGCATATCTTTAAAATAGCAACTGTAACTGAAAAATTATAAAATTTTAAAGAAAGTAGTGCATATAGGAAAAAAGTATGATATGATTAAATAGATTATGATTACGTATCTTAGCGGATATGCATTGGATTACAGGAAATTTGAACAGTAGGTGTAGGATGCAAATGACGACAAAAACAACACTTGAAGAACGTTTTCGCAGGAAAATTTCATACCTGGAGAGCAAGAGCCGTTTTCATCGTATCTGTATGAAACCTGTGGCCTTTCTGGGCGGGCTGCCCTTTCGCGGTGCCGCTTACGCGAAGGGAAATGTTAAGCGCTTCTCCATGCTGGTCATGACATGTCTGCTGTTTGTGGTTTACAGCAGCTTCTCCTTTCCCATGTTCATTTCCGGCATGGACAATGACATCAACCTGGACAATGTCTCTGAGGAGGCACAGAACATAGTGCTGGTGGAAGAGACGGAGATTGATCTGGAGGAACTGGCGCTTCTGGAGGATGAGGATATGAACCTGAATCTGGAAGGGGATACAGTGGAGACCACCCATGGCATGGAGATTGAGGCAAAATACAGTGCGGAAGACATCCTGGCGGCGACACAGCCCAACGGAACCGGTGAGGGACACACGACGGAGGGAGAAGCGGTGGATTTTTCCAGGGACGACTGGAAGCTGCTTCTGATCAATAAACAGCACTCCATTCCGGAAGGTTATGATTTCCCGCTGGGCGATATACAGACAATGAAAGGCAGGATGCATTGTGATGCCCGAATTATAGACGAACTGCTCAATATGCTTCAGGATGCAAAGGAAGACGGGATCATTCTCCAGATCTGTTCTCCTTACCGGGATCTGGAGCGTCAGGAGGTACTGTTCGATCAGAAGATCAGGTTTTATATGAACAGGGGAATGTCCTATTTGGAAGCGTATCAGCTGGGAAGCCGCATTGTGGCGGTTCCTGCCGCCAGTGAGCACAGGCTGGGGCTTGCACTGGATATCGTGTCGGATAAGTATACCAATCTGGACGAGGGGTTTGCCGATACCCCGGCAGGAATCTGGCTTGCGGAAAACAGTCATAAATATGGCTTCATACTGAGATACCCCAAGGGCAAGGAAGATATCACAGGTATTGACTATGAACCCTGGCATTTTCGTTACGTGGGTGTGGATGCAGCCACGGTGATCACCGAGGGAGGGATCACACTGGAAGAATTCTGGGATGAACTGTGGGAGGAATAGAGTCTATGTATCGTATTCTTAAGCAGGAAGGCAGGGCCAAGCGGGCGGAGTTTACGACGGTACACGGCGTAATCCAGACGCCGGTGTTTATGAACGTGGGAACGGCGGCTGCCATCAAGGGCGCAGTATCCACGGAGGATCTGGAGCAGATCAAGACCCAGGTGGAGCTTTCCAACACCTATCATCTCCACGTAAGACCCGGGGACAGGGTGGTGAAGCAGCTTGGAGGACTTCACAGATTTATGTCCTGGCAGAAGCCTATTCTGACGGATTCGGGCGGATTCCAGGTTTTTTCCCTGGCAGGCCTGCGTAAGATCAAGGAGGAGGGAGTCTATTTTAACTCCCATATTGACGGACGCAAGATATTTATGGGGCCGGAGGAAAGCATGCAGATCCAGTCAAACCTTGCCTCCACCATAGCCATGGCTTTTGACGAATGCGCCCCCAGCAGGGCGGACAGGAGGTATGTACAGGCGTCTGTGGAGCGGACCACCAGATGGCTGGAGCGATGCAGACGGGAGATGGCAAGGCTGAACAGCCTGGAGGACACCATTAACCGTGACCAGCTGCTCTTCGGGATCAACCAGGGCGCGGTCTATGATGACATCCGGATCGAACACGCAAAGCGCATTTCCGAGCTGGATCTGGACGGGTACGCGGTAGGAGGCCTGGCGGTGGGTGAAACCCATGAGGAAATGTACCATATCCTGGAGGAGGTAGTGCCTTTTCTGCCTCAGGACAAGCCCACTTATCTGATGGGGGTCGGCACGCCCGCCAACATCCTGGAGGGTGTGGAGAGGGGCATCGACTTTTTCGACTGTGTCTACCCTACCAGAAACGGCAGGCATGGGCATTTATATACCAACCATGGCAGGATCAATCTATTCAACGCAAAGTATGAACTGGACGACAGACCCATCGAGGAGGGCTGCGGATGTCCTGCCTGCAGGAGATATTCCAGGGCGTATATCAGGCATCTTTTAAAGGCAAAGGAGATGTTGGGCATGCGCCTGTGTGTGCTTCACAATCTGTATTTTTATAATACCATGATGGAAGAGATCAGGGACGCATTGGATAACGGCTGTTTTGCAGAATACAAGAAGCGGAAGCTTGAGGGGATGGCGCAACTGTAAAAAAAGTATAAAGTGCTTGCCATAAATTGTTTTTTTGTGTATCATAGTTCTTTGGAATGACAGACAGGCGCAGTGCGTCGGAATGGAGGAAAAATGGGTATATTGTTGACAGAGGCAGATGCGGCGACTGCAGCCGGCGGAACCGCAGGATTTTTGAGTATGCTGATCATATATGGTATCATGATCGCCGCATTGTGGTTTTTCTTTATGAGACCCCAGAGCAAGGAGAAGAAGAGGCTGGCGGCCATGTTGTCGTCGCTGGAGGTTGGTGATTGCGTGTGCACTACATCCGGTTTCTACGGAATCGTGATCGACATTCAGGACAGTATGGTCATTGTGGAGTTCGGCAATAACAAGAACTGCCGTATCCCTATGGAAAAGTCTGCGATCAGCAGGGTGGAGAAGCCGGATACCGGCACCAGCGTATAATACGGATCGGTTGTGGAATTATGGAATGCGGAATGTGGGCAGTGCCTGGGAGAGGTGCTGTCCTTTTTGCTTTTTTGTAGCGGTTCAGCCCCGATTATATCTGCTGTCTGGTTGGTGGATTGGGACGGCACAGGGGAGAAAGGGTAAAAAATCCACTGGTACATGGATTTTAACTTTCAGGACGAACTGTTCTTGGATTATGATAACGAGGTAGAAAAGATATTGTCCATTCTGGATGTAGACAGCATAATAGTGTAGCGTATAACAGTTTATGATAAATTGTAAAAAAATAAACTTACAAATTAAGAATTTTATAAAATCACCTGTTTTAATGGCACTTTTAAGCCGCTTTTTTAACAATTCTGATGTCTACAGGCCTCAAATTACATAGAGACAGATGACTTAACACTTATGTATCTTTGTGGGTTAACTCTTAAATTATAAAGATTTGTTATTGACAGCAGACATCACAATTTGATACTATGTATTATAATAATAGTACAAAGAAGGTGATTCCATTGGTGTAGTCAAATAATATAGTAAATTCAGAAACTTTGCAATGGTACTTGTAGCTACCATGCTTTGTACTAGCGCTATTCCGGCAGTAGCGCAGGAAGCGTCTGTAGATTCCGAAATGCAAAGCTGCGTGGAATGTGGTGCTACTGGTTACTATAAAGGAGTAAGATATGGTGAATGGTTTTTGTATCAAAAAAGTGAGTGTACACATGGGCATGCCTTCGATGTAAGATATGCACGTCACATATATGAGGATACAAGATGTTCATACTGTAATTATCTTTTAGGTCAAGACTTTATTAGAACTGAAGTTTCATATAGAATGTGTGTAGACGAGTAATTAGTACATAACGATGATTTTTATAGCTTTGCATAATAATCAAATATAAATCAGAATAAAAATGTTATCCCAGCGAATGTGTTGCTTTCACTGGGATAACATGATATAAAAAGGTTAAGTCAGAGCATTACAAATAACCACGAGGTGTGCCCATGAAAAATAAAATCCTGTTATCATGTATCCTCTCAATGATCATATGCCTTACCGGCTGTTCCAAGGAGGAGACCGCTGACACGGAAATTCCGCCGGACACGGAAGTAACCGTCGCAACCTTTGACGGAAGCGATCCTTCTCTGAATGGTATGTTGGCTCCCATGCTGATGGGTGACAATCTGTATTTCTGGAGGGGCAGCTGGGACAATGACAGCAAGAGGTGGAGCAACACCGTTATCTACCGGAAAGCTGGGGATGCGGCGGATGCAGAGGAAATTGCCGTCTTAGGGGACAGGGAATTATTGTGTTTCACGGTGGATGAGGGACAGAACCTGTATTATCTTTACGGGGAATATTCCGGGGAGGGAAAGGAGCTTTACTTTCAGAAGGATGCGCCAGACGGAAGCGAGATATACAATGTCGCCATACCGGCGGAAGCAGGGGCGCAGATCTTATATGACATTGAACAGAGTGACAGGATTTCCCAGGGAACGGCTGACCGTTTGGGAAGGGTGGTATTCAGGAGCGCTTCCGGGTGTCTTTACCTGTTTGACGAAAAGGGCGGATTCCTTTGTGCCGGCAGCGACGGCTGGGAAGGGGAAAGCTTCCAGGGGGCGGAAAAGGGTCTTGTAAATGCAGGGGATGCAGGGATTTATACCTACGCTGCCATGGAGGGAAAGGTTCTGCTGTGCCCAGTCAGTATGACAGACGCCGGTCTGGGCGGAATGACGGAGCTGCCTATCGATACAGAGGTCTCCATCAATGTATACAGCGGATATGACAAGGGAATCCTGGTTTCGGACCATGTGGGTCTGTGGGAGAGCAATCCGGCGGAAACAGGGCGGGAGCTATTGTTTGACTGGGACAATGCAGGGCTTAAAAATTATGGGATAGACAAGATTGGGAGATCGGAAGAGCACACGTCTGAACTCCAGTCACAGTTCAGGATCGCG
>CANDMD010000112.1 GCA_947385725.1 uncultured Lachnospiraceae bacterium
GCCGCCGGGAAAAGGGCCAGGAGCGTATTCTCCGTCTTATGGTACGTCTTGTCGATGATCTCCATGGAAGAAGGACTTTCCAGATGCTCATAGCGAAGGGCTTTCAGCTTTTGGAGCATTTTCCCCTTATACGCGGTGCGGAAAACAAGCTGACACCCGGGACGGATATAGCTGTTGGATAAGATGTCCCCCACAAGTACGGGGAGCAGCGATAAAAGTACAAACAGTGCGAGATACGGGAGGTAAGAGAGAAATGTGATTTCCCCCTGGGCAGTCAAAAGCCCAAGGTCGAAAATACGGCTGTTAACCCAGATCAATAAGGGTGTGGTCAGCCCGGATAATATAGCTGATACAAAGGTCAGGATCACCAGAAAGGGCTTCTGTGAAAATAGGATTTGCAGTAATTCCCTGCAGGCAATGTAGATTCTCTTCATAATGGATTCCCCTCTCTCCTTTGTACCAGTGTACAATGGAATGAGGGGATATTTCTTGACGGAACGTGCTATTTGTCTCGCAAAATTGCATAGGAGTGTGTCCCCATGGGACACACTGCAATGATTGACTTCGCGGGAGGAGCTGTCTGAACTGTTACCTATTTGTACTTAGGAACTGTCAAAGAATCAGCCTTCACAGTTCCTTGCTCCCGCCGCCTGTTTCCAGGCGCTTTCCGATCAGCTCCAGGCACTCTCCATAATGCCCCATGGTCTCCCCGTGAAAAATACGGATATACGTCTCATCCTTTCGCTTTGTCGCATATTCCAGTTGCTTTGCCTCCTCCGAAAGCCGCGCCAGCCCGATGCTCAGGGCCGCACTTTTCAGAGCGTGTACCGTAACCTGGTATCTGTCCCAGTCCCGCTCCTCATAAAATTGGTTCAGTTCCGAAGTTTTATCCTGTTCCACAAACATCCCCAGCATTTCCAGGTAAAATGCCCTGTCGTCCAGATGGTACTGTAAACCCATCAGAACATCCAGTTCCGGCAGGATCTCTTTCCATTCCCGCAGTTCCGCAGCGGAAAAAGGAATGTCCACGGCTCGGTCTGCCTGCTCAGCCTGATCCGCCTGCACTTTTTTCCATTCTCCCAGTTCCGCGGCAGCAAAAGGAATGTCCACAGTCTGGTCTGCCTGCTCAGCCTGATCCGCCAACCCTTTCCGCCGGGGCTCGACCACAGCCCCCCTGTCCGATTCCGTCAATATCTTTATTTTGTCCTTTGGAAGATACTTCATCAGCATCTTTTCCAGCGTCTTCCCGTCAATGGGCTTCGTCAGATAATCGTCAAACCCGCTGTCCAGGTACTTCTGCCTGACACCGGAAATGGCATTGGCAGTCAGCGCGATCACCTTTGCGCCATGGCTGGGATATCTCTTCCGTATTTCCGCCAGCGTCTCAATGCCGTCCATACCCGGCATCATATGATCCAGCAGGATAACATCATACTGCTGTTCCGCCAGCATGGAAAGACACCTTTCCCCGCTGTCCGCGCAATCCATCCGCACCAGCGTTTCCTTTAAAAGTCCTCTCGCCACGGCCTGGTTCATTTTATCGTCATCCACCACCAGAAGCCGTGCCCCCGGCGCCGTACACAACGGCCGGTAAACCCTCTCTCCCACAGAGTACGCGCCGTATCTTTTTTCAAACTCACCCAACCTGTCATTGCCCCGTATTTCCTGGGGTATGACAAAGTAGAAATAAGAGCCCTTTCCGTATTCGCTCTCCACCAGCAGTTCCCCGCCCATCATACGGACATAGCTCCGGGAAATGGAAAGCCCCAGGCCGGTTCCCTCAATGGCGCGGTTCGCCGTCTCATCCACGCGCTGAAACGCGTCAAAAAGCTGGGAAAGATCTTCCTTCCTGATTCCCTTTCCCGTATCCCTGACCCCCATATGCAGCCGGATGTGTCCCCCGCCCATGTGTTCCCTGTCCATGCATTTCCCGTCCACGAGTTCCCCGTCCACGAGTTCCCCGTCCATGTGTCCCCCATCCATGTATTCGCCTGACACGACCAGTGTCGCCATCCCTCCTTCATTGGTATACTTTATGGCATTTGTCATGATGTTGGTCAGTACCTGCCGGATCTTCATTCCATCCCCATACAGCTTTTCCGGGACTTGGGGACTGATCTCCCCGCTGATCCTTATCCCCTTTTCCTCTGCCCGGGAATATGCCATCTGCATGACATCATTCAGCAGGGAACTGAGGGAATATTCCGCATTGATCAGTTCCATTTTCCCGGATTCTATCTTGGAAATATCCAGGATATCATTGATCAGGGAAAGCAGGAATTTCCCCGATGAGTCCACATTGGAAGCATATTCCAGGATATCTTTCTCCGTACTTTCCCGCAGGATCATCTCATTCATGCCCAGGACCGCATTGATCGGCGTCCTGATCTCATGGGACATGCTTGCCAGGAAATCGCTCTTGGCCCGATTTGCCCTTTCCGCATCCTCCTTGTACTGGATATTCAGCTTCAGCAGTTCATCCCGCCTCTGCTCCACCTGGACAATTTTCTTCTTGATTAGGATTGCCACCGCGATTTCCGCGGCGTACAGAATAGGAAACCGGATTTCAAAGGTTCTGCTGTAATCAAAGCAATAGGCATTCAGCGGCGTCCAAAGCCCCAGAATCACAAGGCATCCCACCAACAGCGAAAACAGGACCGACTTCTTTAAGTCAAGCATATAGATGGCAAA
Source organism: uncultured Lachnospiraceae bacterium (assembly GCA_947385725.1). Lineage (GTDB taxonomy): Bacteria > Bacillota > Clostridia > Lachnospirales > Lachnospiraceae > Acetatifactor. The sequence goes on from CANDMD010000112.1 coordinate 2,692, forward strand.
GGGCGGGATCAGCAGGATCCATAAAACACTGAAGCCATCCTCTCCCCCTGTAACCAGATACTGGATCGTGATCACGACCAGGACCAGCATAATGACGGGCGCGGCAAACTTCAGTGAATTTGTCTTTAAGATAGACAGATAGCCCGCTGCCATCATGATACTGATGCTTCCGTTGACGGCTACCATCATGCCGTTCCCCACTCCCAGATTAATAGGCACAAATAGTGCGCAGACAATGGCAAATACAAGGCAGACTGTCTTCCCCGAGGGAACATAGAGTTCTTCCACCGAATTGGTCATTTCATTTTCCTTTACATCCTTTTGCTTTCCCATATCCATACCCCGTCCTGCGTTTCACAATTGATATCCCGCCTGGTTTTTCTGTTTTACATTTGGACCTCCCGTCCAAATTTTCCACCTGTGCGCTTTGCTTTCCATTGAATTTCACACCCTGCATTTTCGTTCCGTTGGTTCCTGTGCCGCCATTCAAATACCCCGCAGCAGAGCGCAAGGCGTCCATAGGACGCTATGATCACGTCCTTTATGACATCGTGCCCCTCACGGGAATGAATTTTCAAACATGCTCCAGCGCTTCCTCCACCTGCCGCTGTAAGGCAGGCGGCATAAAGGGTTTCTTAATATATCCGACTGCCCCCAGCTCCTCCATCCGTCTGCGCATTTCCCCGTCATCCGACGCAGTCAGGGCCATCACCCTGCTTCCGCAGAGAGACGCGTCTCCCCGTATCTGCTCCAGGGTCTGGATCCCGTTCATTCCCGGCATCTCGATATCCAGCAGCGTGAGGTCTGCCGTCCCTCGTTTCAATCGTTCAATGCCCTCCCTGCCGGAGGCCGCCGTCAACACGCCGTACCCGGCCTTTGTCAGAATAAATTCCGCCCTTTTCAGATTCATGGCATCATCGTCAATTACCAATATTGTCTTTCCCATACCCTGGCCTTCCCTTCTTCCTTCAGAAAAACTATCGTTCTACTCATGCATCCGGTATTCCGTATCCTCATCGATCATAGCCAGCATCACATCGGCATAGCAGGGATCAAACTGGCTTCCCTTTCCCTTTTCAATTTCCCCGCGCACCACCTCCTGGGGCATCACATCCCGGTAACTGCGTTTGGAGGTCATTGCATCGTAGGCATCCGCAACGCCGATGATCCGCGCCACCTCCGGGATCTCCTCTCCCTCCAGCCGGTCAGGATATCCCCTGCCGTCATAGCGTTCATGATGCCACTTTGCACCCACGCCGATATCCGTGATCTCAGAAATATTTTTCAGGATATTGCCGCCAATGACCGGATGGGTTTTGATCACCTCATACTCCTCGTCCGTCAGCCGGGAAGCCTTATTGATAATCTCCCCGGGAATACCGATCTTGCCGATATCATGCAAAAGCCCCGCATAATAAATATCCTCCTGCTCCTGCCCACTCCTGCCGCTGCGCCTTGCGATCTCCCTGGCATACTCCGCCACACGGGCGGAATGACCGTTGGTGTATTTATCCTTGGCGTCAATGGTGGCAGCCAGTGCACGCATGACCTGCAGGGACAGGCGTTCCACCTTCTTCCGCCTCTCCTCCGCCACCTTTGTCTGCTTTTCCACCTCCTGCTGCAAGTGCTTCTGCAAACGGTCCAGCTGCAGGATCCGGCTGACCCGTTGGATCATAATGTCAGCCACAAAGGGTTTCGTGATAAAATCCAGCGCCCCTTCCTGAAAACCCCTGATCTCCGTATCCCTGTCGTCATCCGCCGTCAGGAAAATGACGGGGACAGCTCTGTGGGCTTCCTGCTCCCGGATCCTTTCCATGACCGCAAAGCCATCCATTCCCGGCATATGTACGTCCAACAGGATCAGGTCGGGGACCTGTGCCTGCAGGAATTCCAGCGCCTTTTCCCCGGAAGAGACGCTGCTCACCCGGAATCCGTCATCCAGCATCTTTTCCGCGATCCGCAGGTTCATGGCGTCATCATCCACGATCAGGATATGGGGACGCTTCTCTTCCTCCCCGGAGTCCTGCTGCCCGCCCGCAGTCTGCTGTCCCGCCGTGATCTCCCGGATCACCGTCTCAAGGCCGCCAAGCAGATTCCGATACTCTGTCATCATGCTTTCATGAGAGGCTGCAATATATCCGACATTTTTCTCCTTTGCAGCCGTCTCAAGCGCCTTTGCCTGTTCCGAAAGGCTGACCGCCCCGATGGAAAGGGAAGTGCTCTTTAACGCATGCACCAGGATCCTGTAATTCTCCCAGTCCTCTTTTTCATAAGCCTCCGCAATAAATTCGCTCTTTTGGTTCTCCACGTAGGCGGACAGCATCTCCTGGTAAAACGCTTCGCTGTCACAGCAGTATTCCATACCCAAGGCAGTGTCCAGCAGACCCTCCAGCCTTTCCGGCAGGGACAGGCTGTTTCCTGTACCCTGTATATTTCCCATTCCATGCACGCTTCCTGGCTCCTGCGTATTCCCTGTCCCCGTCATGTTTCCTGTACCCTGTGGCTCCCTCTGCACCAGTGGTTTCACATTCCCCGTCCGACCTCCCCTGTCAGCGTACACCCGCTCCTGACCACTGACCGGGCTGTGCTCCTTTTCCTGCGTCAATTCCTTCGGCAGCCACATACGGATCATATTCTTCAGCATCCTGCCCACCACCGGTTTCGCCAGATAATCGTCAAATCCCGCATCCAGATACTCCTGCTTCTCCCCTGCCACGGCATTTGCCGTGAGCACAATGACAGGGGTTTTTTCGCAAAGCCCTTTCTCCTGGATCATCCGCAATGCCTCCATTCCGTCCATGACGGGCATCATATGATCCATGAATACCATATGGTAAGAATTTTCCTCCAGCAGTTCCAGGGCCTCCACCCCATTATTTGCCGTATCGATCCTTATTTCCGTATCCCTCAGTATCCTGCGGAAAAGATCCAGGTTCATGACATTGTCGTCCACCGCCAGAATACGCGCCCCGGGGGCCGTGAAATCCTCTTCCCCGTATTTCATCAATAAGATATTGGTGTTGGCCGGCGCAAGTTTTCCGATGGGCGTCTCTTCCACGACAGCCTGTTCCAGCCGGAAGGAAAAGACACTGCCTTTCCCGTATTCGCTTTCTATCTGCAATCCGCTGCCCATCAGCCTTAAAAGTCTTGTCACAATGGAAAGCCCCAGCCCGACTCCCTGGACATTGCGCGTCCTGCGGGGATCGAACCTGGCAAAGCTTTCCGAGATCCTCCGTATATCCTCCCCATGCATCCCAATGCCGCTGTCCCTGACAGCAGTCTCCATGATTCCCGTTCCGTCCCCTGTCTTCTTCCAGCCGATCCGAATTTCCACAAATCCTTCCATGGTAAACTTTACTGCATTGGAAATCAGGTTATTAAAGATCTGCATAAGCCGTACCAGATCCCCCGAAAGCTGCCTTGGCAGCTTCTCGTCTATGTCAACGCGCAGCTTCAGCCCCTTCTTCTGCGCATTATACTCCGCATAGGTCAGTACATCCTGCAGAAGTGACATGACAAAATAAGGCTCCTGTTCCATGGTCAGTTCCCCTTTTTCGATATCAGTGAAATCCAGGATATCATTGACAATGGAAAGAAGCGTCCGGCCCGCCGCCTGGACATTGATGGCATATTCTGCGGTAGCGCTTTCCTTCGTCTCCTTCATGATCATCTCATTATACCCTAAAATGCCGTTGATCGGGGTTCTGATCTCATGGGACATATTGGTAAGAAATTCTGTTTTCGCCTGGCTGGCCGCTTTGGCTGTCTGCTCCGACTCCCGGGCGGCCTGTTCCGCCCGTTCCGCTTCTCCCTTGGTCTCTTCCAGTTCCCGGATGGTTCTCACAAGCGCCTGGTAATCCGGCGTTTCCATGGTAAACATAATCATCATAAGCGCCAGCGTGGTGGAAAACAATCCCAGAAGCACCTCCGGAAACAGCAGAAGCTGTAGGGTCGGCCCTATAAAACTCAATACCAGATAAAGCACGATAGAGACCCGCTGCCATCTCTGAAACGATTGGAAATGGCATAGGAGGACAAATGCAGAACACGCTATCAGGTAGTAAGGCACCAGATACACCATGAGATACATTACGCCATGTATGTACGCCCCGTCCCCGCCTATGGAAAAGATGCACCCGGCCCATAAATTGACCGCAAGCATCCCGAGGTAGACACAGAGCAGGATCCTATTTATAAAAAGCATCCGGCTTTTTCCATTTTTCCTGTCAACGCAGAGCCTTGAATAATACATGAACTGATATCCCACAAATGCGTCCGCCGCAAAATATGCCGTGTTCAAAACAAGGTTGACCCACACCGCCAGGACAGCCGCATAGCTGATGGTAACCGCCGTGACCACATCCATGACATTCGCCAGCAGCACCAGCAATGTCAGCCTGCGGAATTCCCGGTTGATCCCGGACTGTACATTGTATTGCAGTTTCATGAAAATGTACAGGATCACAAGGAAAACAGCCGAGGCAACCTCAAAATAAATGTTATATACCAGTGACATAAACGACCCCATTTCTGCGCTTTTAGCTGCCGATCCCATCATACGCCCCATGATACCGATACCATGGTACGCCATATAGACCATACATACAGACCATATAGAATGATACGCCATATGGAATGATACGCCATATGGAATGATACGCCATATGGAATGATACATCATACGGAATAACTATATAGAAAATATAGAAAAAAGCAATTCCTTTCAAGCAAAACTGCCTGATTGTCTCCTGGAATGCCAGATTGGAAACTTCTTTTTGTCCTTAAAAAAACAGGGAACTTATGATATACTTTTTATGTTATCTGGAATGATCCGGAATGTTATCTGAAACAGGATAAGGAGATTACCGCCATGCTGCTATACATTTGCGAAGACGCCGAGAGCGACCTGATCAGGTTAAAGCGGCACTTGCACAGATTCTGCGAAGAAAAAATGCTTTCCTTTGATATGGAGTCTTTCTCCGGGGGAGAGGGACTGATGACAGAGTTCCTACAGGCTGCTCGCCATCCGGATCTTGTATTCCTGGATATCTACATGGACGGAAAAAACGGGATCGACACTGCAAGGCAGCTGCGGGCTTCGGGATACACAGGCGGCATTATTTTTACCACCTCCTCCACGGAGCACGCCATGGACAGCTATGAGGTCAACGCTTTGTATTATCTGCAAAAGCCCTATGATTATAAACATTTTACAAACGCGATGGAACGCTGCCGCGACATCTTTCAGAAAGCCCAGCAGCAATTTACTTATACCGTGAGGAAAAAGGAATTTACCACACCGTATGCGGATATCGTCTTTTTTGAGACTGGCAGGCACACCGTAATACTCCATACGCTCACCCATGCCGTTTCCTTTACCGGAAGCCTCACGGATATCGTCAGGCAGTTCAGCGGTACGGACGGCTTCCTGCCCGTGGGCGGAAGCTATCTGATCAACATAAACCATGTGAAAGGGCTGGCGGAAAATGACCTGGCCATGGCGGACGGTTCTGTGGTACAGATCCCCCTGAAAAGGCGCGGGGAAATACTCCCTGTTGTGAAGTCTTTCCTGGAGCGTGTTTGAAAATGCATTCGGCTCAAATCTGCCACAAATTGCGACGCGCAGCTGGCGAAAAGCGATTTCCCAACACGCTCCAGCGAAGCGCTGAGGAAACATTACTGTTTTTCATGCGTGGCAAAAGCATTTCTTCCTCAATTCTTCCTTTAGGTACTCGTACCGCAGGCGCTTCTCCTCCTTTGCGAAATGTGTCTCCCGCATCTGTATGGGATTGTCCTCATAGGAAAGCGCTTCCTCGCCAAACTGCTCGCTTGTCAGGTCAAATACACGGCCGCCAGCCACATTGTAGCAGTGGTAATTTCCGTCCGGCCTTGGTATGCCATAGACCTCCCCGCCAAAAATATCCTGGGCAAGGAAGGCTGTGATGGAGCACTGTCCCAACGTCCTGTTTTCCCTGGCCCAGGTCTCCCGCATCCTGGGCGCGCAGGTCTCGGCACACCAGATCCCTGACAGGAGATCATAGAGATGCCTGGGATCCCTGATCTGTCTGTATTCCTCCGCCACGGCGGGGATATCCGCCTGCTGCCAGCCGTAAAATTTGTATTCTTTCATGTTACATCCTCCGATTTCATAATCTGTTTCCTGTTACTCCCGCAGCCAAACAAGTTCAAGCCCCTCCGTCATTATGTGTCTGCCAGCCGTTCCTTCAACAAAGTGTTCCTCCTGGTGACCGTCACATTGCGGACGGCATAGGACAATGCCTTTCTCGTTCCCACCATCACCAGGATTTTCTTTGCCCTTGTAATTCCCGTGTAGATCAGGTTCCTCTGCAGCATGACATAATGATTCATCAGGATGGGCATGACGACGATAGGATACTCCGAGCCCTGCGCCTTGTGGATGGTTGTGGCATAGGCATGTACCAGCTCGTCCAGTTCCGTCACATCGTACTCGATCAGGCGTCCTTCAAAGTCCACCTTCAGCGTCCTGTCCTCTTCGTTTACCGATGCAATGATCCCGATGTCCCCGTTGAATACTTCCTTGTCATAATTATTCTTGACCTGCATGACCTTGTCATCTGTCCGGAAGGCAAAACCGCTTCTGCGCAAGGTCTGCTTAGGCACAGTCACCGCCCCCCTGCCGCGCATGAAAATCTGCTGCTCCGTGGGATTCAGGGCTTCCTGCAGTGCGAGGTTCAGGTTGGTGGCGCCTACCACACCCCGCTGCATGGGTGTCAGCACCTGGATCTGTGTGGGATCCACATGATAATAACCGGGCAGCTTCGTCCTGACCAGTTCCACGATCCGGGACGCTGTGCTTTCCGCATCCTCATTTTCCATAAAGAAAAAATCCGTATCCTTTCCATTGGATATATCCGGCATCTTTCCTTCATTGATCCGGTGGGCATTCATAATGATCCTGCTTGTCTGCGCCTGCCGGAAGATCCTTGTCAGCCGGATCACCGGAAAACTCCCGGAATCGATCATATCGCGCAGGACATTTCCCGCCCCTACAGAGGGAAGCTGATCAATATCCCCCACCAGGATGAGCCGCATGGCGGGCGGTATTGCTTTCAGCAGGGCATTCATGAGAATAATATCGATCATGGAACATTCATCCACGATCAGTACATCGCCCTCCAACGGATTCTCTTCATTTTTCTGGTATCCTTCCGGCGGTTTACATTCCAGCAGACGATGGATGGTCTTCGCTTCCAGACCGGTGGCCTCCGTCATTCTCTTTGCCGCGCGCCCTGTGGGCGCTGCCAGAAGGATCTTCAGGCCATACGCCCTGTAGGCGGAAATAATGCCATGTGTCGTCGTTGTCTTGCCTGTTCCCGGCCCTCCGGTCAGCACCATGACCTTTGCCGTGGCCGCCTGCCGGATGGCATCCGCCTGTATCTCGTCGTAGGCCATCCCTGTCTTTTCCTGTATGGCTTCCACATCCACGGAAAGCTTCTGATTTCCTGTGCTTTCCCTGGCCTCCATCAGCTTCCTGTAGAGCCTGTCGCCTGCCGGCGCTGCGGCCAGCCTCTTCAATTTCCCCGCCACACCCACCTCGGCATAGTAAAAAGGCGGCAGATAAACCGGCGTAACGGGATTGCCGTCCTCATCTGTCTTGGTGATCCTACGCTCCCGGATCAACTCTTCCTTCTTCAACATTTCATCCATTGTCATGATAACGGTTTCCGGTGAGGCCTCCAAAAGTTCAGATGCCTTATCCACCAGCTGCTGTATCCCGGCATACACATGCCCTTCATTGGAAAGTTCCGAGAGGGTGTACATCAAACCGCTCCGCAGCCTCACATAGGATTCCTTTTCAAATCCCAGCTTTCCGGCGATCTGGTCAGCAGTCTTGAAGCCGATCCCCCAGATATCGTCTGCCAGCCGGTAGGGATTTTCTTTCATGACGGCAATGCTTTCATTCCCGTACTGCTTATAAATCTTTGCCGCAAAGGAAGCACTGACCTGATGCTCCTGCAGAAACAACATGATATTCTTGACTTCCTTCTGCCGCTCCCAGGACTGCGCGATCATCTGTACCCGTTTTCTTCCGATCCCCTCTACCTCGATCAGACGATCCACATGCTCCTCAATGACGGTAAAGGTATCCGCTCCGTACTTCTGCACAATCCGCTTTGCAAACTTCGGCCCAACGCCTTTGATCAGGCCGGAGCCGAGATACTTTTCCATTCCGTACACAGTGGCCGGAAGAGTCTCCTCCCAGTTTTCAGCCACAAACTGTCTCCCGTATTTCGCATCCACTTTCCAGCTGCCTTCTGCCAAAAGGACGGATCCCACATTGGCATCCAGCAGATTGCCCACCACCGGTACCAGGTCACTGTAGTCCTTCACCCTGCATTTCAGTACGGAATACCCATTCTCCGGGTTCTGGTATGTAATTCGTTCCACGACGCATCGAATCCTGACCACTGTGTCCACCTCCTGCCGTCAATGCACTCCAATGATCATTTATTATACACAAAAAACCGTCTCCCGTCAAAAACTCCTGTATCTTCGCGTCCTAAACCTATATTCTTCCTTTAATCTCTCAAAAATCTCAAAAGCTACCGGACATATTTCTACCGTATCTAATATACTCAGTAAACTTGACAGTCTTTCCGGCTGATCGGTGTATGGATATTTCTTGCAGCTATCCGGTTTACAATCGCCCAATTTACAGTTGCCATCCTCCTGTAAAAAATCGCATGGTCTATGCTTGGTCTGATAATTCATGTCATGTTCTTCTTTTTCCAGGAAAGTATCAATAAACCGTTGGGGTGTCATTCCCAAACACCGCGCATCCCTGTCATCATCTTCTGACGGAATCCCAGTTGACATGGTTTGAAAGGTGGCGGTGCATATTGAACTGTTAAATTCTTCTTTGTTTCAGTAAATTTCTTCGAGGAACGAAGTCTGTTCTCCATTTGGTTCTTGTTCCATATACTTAATATAGCCAGTGATACCAATACCGTTCATGTCTTTACACAAGTTATCGAGAAATTTGTATGACTCCATAAATCCCATATTTTCCCCACTAAAGCTATCTGCCAATCCGTTGTTCTTTGGATAATTTATAAACAGCATTATTTGTATTACCACTTACTTCTACATATCCAGTCTCTACAAACATAGTCAAATATCTGTAAGTAGTTGATTTCGATTTTCATTCACCATTTCAGCAACTTGTAGCGTTATTTTCCATTGCTTCCCTAACATGCTTTTTTCAAAAACAAATAAATTCATCAATCTCTCCTTATGATCTACGGAGAGCTAGACTGCATAACGCTGAATATTGCCTAATGTAATCATGTGATTGAACCAGCCAGCGTTATGCAGTCTGGTTTCACAGTTCAGCCCTCACATTCATAAAAGCGTCTGCTTCGCATCCGACGCCGCTTACGCGGCTCACCTTTTATTTATGTAATTTCTATCATCTTTTTAATCCCATTTGAGATAACCTCAAACCCCATTTTCTCATAAAATGGCTCTTTTCCTTGGACTGAAACGCCTCCGATTGTCGTAAATTTTCCAGTAGCAGAATTTTCCCTTGCATAATCAACTAAGTGATTAACAATCATAGTACCAATTCCTTTTCGTTGAAATTGGGGCAAAATAATGATTTCCTGAAGATACCAATACATAGCGCCATCTCCAACAAGTCTCCCCATTCCAACAAGCTCGCCGTTATATATTGCGGAAACATTAATTAAACCGTTTCGCAAAGCTTTTCGGGCATGCTCCACCGGTATCTCAGCAAATCCTGCCTGTATACGTAATCTGATAAAATCCTCGGTTTGT